>CABTXO010000046.1 GCA_902488725.1 uncultured Bacteroidales bacterium | reverse complement strand
GGCGGTGATGCCGTCCTTGGTGCCGGCCACCTTGAAGTCCATGTCTCCGAGGTGATCCTCGTCGCCGAGTATGTCGGTGAGGATCGCATAGCGGTCGTTCGGACGGTTCGCATCGGTGATGAGACCCATGGCGACACCGGCCACCGGCTTGCGGATCTGCACGCCTGCGTCCATGAGGGCGAGGCAACCGCCGCAGATGGAAGCCTGGGAAGAGGAACCGTTGGATTCCAGAATGTCGGAAACGACCCGGACTGCGTACGGGAACTCGGGCGACGTCGGCATGACGGCCTTGAGGGCGCGCATGGCAAGGTTGCCGTGGCCGACTTCGCGGCGGCCCACCCCCCGCTGTGCCTTGGCTTCACCCGTGGCGAACGGAGGGAAGTTGTAGTGCAGCACGAACTGCTGGTCGTCCTGGATGAGGACCTCGTCCATCTCCTTCATGTCCATCTTGGTGCCGAGGGTGACGGAGGCAAGCGCCTGGGTCTCCCCGCGCGTGAAGATGGCGGAACCGTGGGCGCAGGGCAGGCAGTCCACTTCGCACCAGATCGGACGGACTTCGGTCGTCCGGCGGCCGTCCACGCGCAGGCCTTCGTCGAGCACGAGGTTGCGCAGGGCTTCCCGCTGCTCGTGGCCGAAATAGCGGCTGATCATCAGCGCCTTGGCGGTCTGCTCTTCTTCGGTCAGGCCCAGGGATTCGACGCAGGCGGTCTTGATGGCTTCGAAGCCGTCCTCCCGTTCGTGCTTCGGCTTGGCGGACTTGGCCAGGGCATAGCACTTGTCGTAGCAGAAATCGTGGATCTTCTTCCGGATGTCCTCATCTTCCTCGTCGTGGGGATAGTCTCGCTTGACATCCTTTCCGAGTTCCTTGTTGAGTTCCTTCTGGATGCGGCACATCGGCTTGATCGCCTCGTGGGCGGCCTTGATGGCATTCAGCATGACCTCTTCGGGCACCTCGTCCATCTCGCCTTCGACCATCATGATGTTCTCCTCCGTGGCGGCGACCATCATGTCGAGGTCGGCGTGCTCCATCTCGGAGAAGTTCGGATTGATCTTGTATTCCCCGTCGATCCGGGCAACCCGGACTTCGGCGATCGGACCGAGGAAGGGAAGGTCGCTGGCGGCGAGGGCGGCGGAAGCCGCGAGTCCTGCGAGCGCATCCGGCTGGATGTCCTTCTCGGCGCTGATCAGCCACACGTTTACGAAGACCGCCAGGTGGAAGTCTTCGGGGAACAGCGGGCGGAGCGCCCGGTCGATCAGGCGGGAAATGAGAACCTCGTAGTCGGAAGACCTGCCTTCTCGTTTCAAAAATCCACCGGGGAAACGCCCTGCGGAATAATACTTTTCTTTGTAGTCAACCTGGAGGGGCAGGAAGTCCGTGTCTTCCGCCACCTCCCTGGCACAGGTTACTGTCGCGAGAAGCATGGTGTTCCCCATCCGGACCACTGCTGAACCGTCTGCCTGTTTGGCAACTTTTCCGGTTTCGATTTCGATCACCCGACCGTCGGGCAATTCGATTTTCTTGTTGATGATGTTCATGATACTGTTTTTACCGCGTCTTTCCGAATCTGCATACGAAGCCACGCTTCTTTTTATTAAAAAAGGGATGGCCGCACAGTCGGCAGTCGATCCCTTGCATTTTCCTTGCGTATCGCTTATCGGCGGAGTCCCAGCTCCTTCACGATGTTTCTGTATCTCTCGATGTCGATCCGCTGGAGGTAGTCCAGAAGCTGACGTCTTTTACCTACGAGCCGGAGAAGGGAACGACGGGTGACGATGTCTTTCTTGTTCCGCTTCGCGTGTTCCGTGAGGTGATTGATACGGTAGGAAAATAAAGCAACTTGACTCTCAGGTGAGCCGGTGTCCGTATTAGACTTCCCGTACTTAGCGAAAATCTCTTGCTTTTTCTCAGCTTGAAGATATTCAGCCATTTTGCAAAAAATTTTGTTAATGAATAATCACGACTTTTTCCTCGCGAAAAAGTGTGCAAATGTAGGCATTAATTCCGAAAGGGCAAAGCGATAACGGAATAATTTTGTTAATTTTACGGAATATGAATTGGGGACCTCTTCAGGATTTGAACGGCCGGCAGGCCGATGCCGTGACCTCCACCGAAGGCCGCATCCGTGTGATCGCGGGGGCGGGGACCGGCAAGACGAAGGCGCTGACCTACCGCTACGCCTACCTCGTGAACGTGCTGGGCATCGACCCGGCGAACATCCTCTGCCTGACCTTCACGAACAAGGCCGCCGCCGAGATGCGGCAGCGGATCGCGACGATGGTGCACAGCGGGGACTACAACGACTTCGTCTGCACGATCGACGGTTTCTGCGTCAAGTTCCTCCGCCGGGAGATCCACCGCCTGGGCTTCCCGAAGACCTTCACGATCCTGGACGAAGAGGATGCCAAGTCGGTCGCCAGGCAGAGCATGGACGAACTGGGTATCAAGCGCACCGAGAAGACTGTCAAAGAGTTCCTCGGCCAGGTCTCCGTGGAAAAGAGCCTGAACGACTACATCACGACCTACATGCTGCCCGAGGTGAAGTGGACGGACGGGATGCTGGAGTCGCTGCTGGCCAACTATGTCCACCGGCAGATGAAGCACTACGCCCTGGACTTCGCCGACCTGGAAAATTTCACCAACTACATCCTGGACCGCTTCGCCGATGCCCGGGAATATTGGCAGAACCAGTTGAACTACATCATGGTGGACGAGGCGCAGGACTGCAACCTGGACAACTGGCAGATCATCGAGAAGCTGGCGGCCGGCCACCGGAACCTCTTCGTGGTCGGAGATCCCGATCAGGCGATCTACGAATGGCGGGGCGCGAAACCGGACCGGTTCGTGCAGTTCGCCCGGGACAAGGATGTGGTTCTGGACGAGAACTACCGCTCGACCCCGAAGATCCTGGACGTGGCCAACTCCGTGATCGCCAACAACAGGAACCGGATTCCGAAAGACCTTTTCACCCGCCGGCCGGAAGGGCGGGCGGTCGTCCACTTCCACGGCAGGAACGAGGCGGAAGAAATGGCCTGGGTCGTGAAACAGATCCGGCTGCTGCTGGACGCGGGCGCCCGGCCGAGCGACGTTGCGATTCTCTACCGCGCCTCCTTCCAGTCCCGGGCCATCGAGCAGGAACTGCTGAACGCCCGGATCGGCTACACGATCTGGGGCGGCACCCGCTTTTTCGAACGGCGGGAGATCAAGGATGCCCTGAGCTACCTGCGGCTGGTGAACGACCGGGGGGACGACCTGGCTTTCGAACGCATCGTCAACGTCCCGTCGCGCAAGCTCGGCCGGGTGTACCTCGACACGCTGCGGGCGCGGGCGAAGGAAGACGACCTGAGCCTGTACCATGCTCTGAAGCGGCACGTGGAGACCGCAGACCTGAACCGCCCCGGAGCCGTGGCGTTCCTGCAGCTGATCGAGGATGCCGTGCGCTACGGGCAGACGGCGAAGGTGTCCGACCTGCTGGACCGACTGCTGGACCGGAGCGGGCTCAAGCGTATGCTGCGCGAAGACCAGGACGAGGACCGGCTGGAGAACGTGGACGAACTGCTGCAGAGCGTGCGGTTCTACGAAAGCGCCCGCTCGGAAGACGAGGCCGACCTCTCCTCCTATCTGCAGGACATCGCCCTCTACACGAACCAGGACTACCGGAAGGACACGCCGACCGTCAAATTGATGACCATCCACCAGGCCAAAGGGCTGGAGTTCCCCTACGTGTTCATCCTGGGGCTGAGCGAAGGCATATTCCCGAACATGCGGACCATCCGCGAGTACAAGAAGAACGGGGAGGAAGAGGAGCGGCGGCTGATGTACGTGGCGATCACGCGGGCGGAGAAGGCCTTGTTCCTGACGGAAAGCGAGGGTTTCAACGTCTCGACGAAGATGAACAAGTACCCGTCCCGCTTCCTGACGGAGATCAAGCGGAACATGTTCGTGACCGAAGGCTTCGTGCCGGAGGAACTCTGGAAGGGCACCCGGAACCTGATGCACGTGCTGGACGAGGAGACCTACGGAGCCCGCTACGCCGGCTCGGAAGAATCCGGTGCCGACGGCTTCGCGGTCGAGCGTGCGGAATATCAATGCCGCTTCAAGGTCGGGGACACCGTGGTCCACAACCTCTTCGGGGAAGGCACGGTCATCGCCGCCAACCGGGAATATTCCACCTTCGAAGTGCGGTTCGCCGACGGTTCCACCCGGCACCTGCGGGAAAACTTCCTGCGTCCCGCCGACCTGCCGGAATAGCGCGGGCTACTTCCGGATCTTGTGCCCGGAATAGGCGTAATAGAAGATGAATATGTAGCAGGGCAGGCAGATCCAGTAGGCGCTGTGGTTGCCGACGGCATCCTTCAGGAAGCCGAACAGCAGCGGGATCAGGGCTCCGCCACCGATGGAGGCGACCAGCAGCGAAGAACCTGTCTTCGTGAACCGGCCCAGGTCCACGATGGCCAGCGGCCAGATCGCCGGATACATCAGCGAACAGGCCAGCCCCAGCGACGCAACGAACCAGATCGAGGTCTCGGCCGGCGTGAACACGATCAGCAGCGAGCCGATCAACGCCATCCAGCAGCAGATCTTCAAGGCCGTCGCCTGGGAGATGAACTTCGGGATTGTGATGATGCCCAGCACATAGCCGACTGCCATCCCGACACTCGGCCAGATGGCGTAGGACTGCGGATTCTTCAGACCCAGCGCCGCGGCGTAGTCGACCGTCGTCGACAGCGCCAGCGTCTCCACGCCGACGTAGAAGAACAGGGCGAGGGCGCCCAGCACCAGGTGCGGAAACTGCCAGATGGATTTTTTCCCTTGGGCGTACGGGCAGTCCGCAGCATTCTCTTCGTCTTCTCCGACCGCCTTGATTTCCTCCAGCGGTGCGAAACAGGTCGCAAGCCCCAGCAGCAGGACGATGCCGATGATGATGTAGAAGGGCAGGTCGATGTCCGTCAGCACGGCGTCGCCGATGTCCTTTCCGATCACGGCGGCCAGGAACAGCGGGGCGACCGGCCAGGACAGGGCGTTGCAGATGCCCATCATGCTGATCCGCTTCGCCGCGCTCTCGATCGGACCGAGGATGGTCACGTAGGGATTGATGGCGGCCTGCAGCACCGTGTTCCCGATCCCGCAGATGAAGGAAGCCAGCAGGAAGAGCGGCAGGCTGCGCAGGTGCGCGGACGGAATGAACAGGGCGAAGCCTGCAGCGAAGAGGCCGAATGCCAGGCACATGGTGTACCTGTAGCCGATCCGGGCGATGATCTTCGATGCCGGATAGCTGAAGACCAGGAAGGCCGTGAAGGTCGCGGCGATGATCAGGTAGGATTCTCCCGAGGACACGTCCAGGGTGGACTGCAGCAGGGGAACCAGGTAGCTGTTGATCCCCATCGCGAAGCCCACCGTGAAGAACATCATCCCGATGAAGGCCAGCGGTACGAGTTGGCGGTTCCCTTTCATGCGAGATGGTATTTGATCAGTCCTTCGAGAGGGGCTTGAACAATCAGGCCCAGCTCCATCCCGGCTTCATCCGCCGCGACCTTCAGCAGATCCTTCAGATGGTATCCGACAGATCCGACGCAGTTCAGCCTGTAGGAACGGTAGTCGGGGTAGCGGCTGACGATGTTCCTGAAGAAATCCCGGAAAGCGTTCAGGATCAGATCATGGAAGTACGGGTCGCGGTTCCGGTTGTCCCCGACATATTTGCAGAACTGGGCGCAGTAGCGGTTCGGGAAGGGTTTGGTGTAGATCTGGTCGATCAATTCGTCCCCGTTCTTCCCCAGCAGCTGCGCCACTTCCTCCCGGATGGGCTCCGGCTGGTCCCCGCGGATGAAATCCCGGATGAGGTTCTTGCCGACATAGCCTCCGCTGCCCTCATCTCCCAGGATGAACCCAAGCGAATCGATGTTCATCGTAATCCGCTCGCCGTCGTAGATGCAGGAATTCGTTCCCGTCCCGAGGATGGCGGCGAATCCGGGCTCATGCCCGAGCAAGGCCCGGGCCGCGGCCAGCAGATCCATCGCGATGAACACTTCCTCGGCAGCCGGAAAGATGCCTTTCAGCACTTTCCGCATGAAGTCATACTGCAGTTCCGTGACGCCGGCTCCGTAGAAATGGATTTCCTTGATTTCCATCAGCGGAAAATTCGTCGGAAGGGAAGACACGACATCGTCATGGATCCCCTCGCCGCTGATGTAGTTCGGATTGTAGCCCAGACTCTTGAAGTCGATCCGCATCTTCCGGTCCTCGGAAAGACACACCCAGTCCGTCTTGGTCGACCCGCTGTCTGCAATCAGTATCATGGAAACTAATTTATCTCGACAGGTTTTTCTTTCAGAATGCCTTTTTCGAGCAGGTACGACTCGGCTTTCTTGA
This sequence comes from uncultured Bacteroidales bacterium, assembly GCA_902488725.1. GTDB lineage: Bacteria > Bacteroidota > Bacteroidia > Bacteroidales > UBA932 > Cryptobacteroides. Next base: position 2,850 of record CABTXO010000046.1, on the reverse strand, counting down.
GGCCGCCACACCGCTTGATCATCTCTTCACAGAACTTGTAATCCGTGAGGGAGGGATTCCGTTCCATCATGGTGCGCGTCAACCGGTCCACCACCTTGTTGTTGATGAGGTTGGCATTGACCATCCGGTTGCCTTCGACGCGGCCCAGCCGGACCATGACCGTGGTGCTGATCATGTCGCAGATGAGTTTCTGCGAGGTCCCGGACTTCATCCGGGTGCTGCCGGTGATGAATTCCGGGCCGGTGATCACTTCGACCGGGTAGTCTGAATATTTCGAGATCGGGGAATCCGGATTGTTGACGAAGGAGCCCGTCGGGATGCCGTGTTCCCGGCATGCCTTGAGGGCCGCAAGGACATAGGGGGTGTTGCCGCTGGCAGAGATCCCGACGACGATGTCTTTCGGGGAGACGTGCTTCTCCTGCAGGGTCCGCCAGCCTTCCTCCACGTCGTCCTCCGCCTCTTCCAGGTCGAGGACCAGGTTCTCCACTCCTCCGGCCAGCACGCACTGGATCTGTTCGGGATCGCAGCCGTAGGTGTTGGGCAGTTCCAGCATGTCCAGCACGGCCAGCTTGCCGCCCGTGCCGCATCCGCAGTAGAACATGCGGCCGCCGGCGCGGAGCTGCCGCTCGATCGCGGAAACCAGTTTTTCAAGTTCCGGGAGGACTTGTTCAATCGCCCGGGGTACCTTCTTGTCTTCTTCGTTGATGTCGCGGAGCAGCTCCGCAACGCTTTTCGTTTCGAGATGGTCGTACAAGGACGGCTGCTCGGTCAATCTCAATGTCATATCGTCGAGAATGGTTCGTCCATCTTATTTCACAAGGCTGTCGACCGCATCCAGGATGCGGGTTTCGACATCGCCCGTCCACCGGGCGGGCAAGGCGTAGACACGGTTTGCGGCGAAGCCCTCGTAGCCGCCTTCCCGCCAGACGGTCGTCGATGGGATGTAGGACATGACATCGTTGGCATAGCCCATGACAAAGGCATCTTCCCCGAATTCCTTTTTCAGCGTGATGGAATATTCACTGGTTACCTCACCGCCCAAGACGAAGAGCTTCTGTCCGCCAAGGTCCCAATATTCAATGGGGTAGGGATAGGTGTCGGGGAATTTCTCTCCCTTGTCGATCCGTTCCATCATGCCTTTCGCCCATCGGGATTCCCAGGACTTGCTGTCGGCGACCGCCTGCATCTCTTCCCGGGAGATCGGTTTGTCGAAGGGGAGGTCGATTTCGGCATAGCGGGTGTCCAGTTTGCTCCGGAGCGGTTTCATCGGCTCGGAAAGCACCTGTTCGACCGCAGCGGCAATCTGCTTGCCGTAGGCCACCATGAAGGAATTCGGCGCCATGCCGCCGCAGACCGGATTCTGATCTGCGCCGCAGCCCTGGAAGAACATCCCCATTGCGCCGGGGTACAATTTCTCTACTTCCGACTGGGCGACCCCCGCCCAGTCCCCGCTGATCTCGTAGCCTCCGTTCACGACCGGATGGCAGGCGTGGCCGAAGATGACGAGCTTGACGCTGTTGTCCATTCCTTCCAGTTTCAGGACCGGAACCGCGAAGTCGCTGGGGCCGACCGGAACCGTGGAGGAAACGAACTTGCGGTTGTTCTTGCGCCGGTTGAAGCCGATCCGCGCATAGCCGTTGCCGGAATACATCCGGACGGGTTCGGCCTTTTTCAGGGATTCTCCGATCACGTCCAGCAGCAGGCCCTTCAGCCGGTCGGTGTACCGGTAGACCGCTTTCCAATGGTTCCGGTCCATCGGATAGATGTACTGGAGCGAATTTCCGACGACGGGAGCGGAATGGGTGTGAGAAGCGCTCAGGATGATGTCCTGCTTCCGGATGCCGTATTTTTTCAGGACTTGCCCGCGCAGGTCTTCTGAAAAGTCCCGCGGCAGGCCCAGCAGATCCATCGTGACGAGCACTGACTTGTGGCCGGAGACGTCTTCGAGGGCCAGCGCTTTCGCCCAGATGTGCTGGAACACGCCCTCGGACGGCTTTTGGCGGGCGGCGTAGCCTCCCTGCCAGACCGGCTCATCCGGCGTGATGTCCACGCGGGCCCAGCCCGCTTTCCATGTGTCGGATTCCTGACCGCGGCAGGGCGCTGTCAGCAGGATCAGCGCCGCGGCCAGGATGATGTTGCGTGTTGACTTCATTTGATTTCTCCTTTTTCTGCGCTCCGGATGATCTTGCCGGCGTGCTTGCGGATCTTCTCGATGGATTCGGCGATGTCGTCCATCGCGGAACGGTCGGCGAGCAGCATGTTCTGCGTCATCCAGACTGCCTCTTCGTTGCAGATGATATCGTTCTGCGGGCACTGGTTCATCTCCATGTACCGGTTGTAGTCGAGCTCTTCCGCGGAATACACTTTCTGGTACAGCGGTGATTCGAAGGCGGCCTTGAGGAAGGGCTGCTTGTGGAGCGGGGTGTAGCCGGAGGCAGAAGTGATCCCTTCCGCCTTCATCGCCTTGAGGAACAGGTCGCGGGACATGCCTTCGAACTCCTCCTTGTCGTAGCGGTACGGGTACAGGTGGAAGACAGCCTTGGTCACGCCCGGATAGAATTTGATCGGGGTGATGCCCGGGATGCCCTTGATCTGTTCGGTCAGGTACCGGCCGTTTTCCCACCGCTGGTTCGCCTGGTCCTGCATGTACGGCAGTTGGACGAGGCCGACGATGGACTGGTATTCCGAGAGGCGGACGTTGGTGCCGATCATGAACGAGCCGCTCCATTCGCCGAGCTGGGTGCCGTAGGGGAAGCCCTGGTTGTGGTAGGCGAAGCATCTGTCCATGAACACCTCGTCGTTGCTCACGACGGCCCCGCCTTCCCCGATCGGCAGGGTTTTGGGGTTTTG
>CABTXO010000045.1 GCA_902488725.1 uncultured Bacteroidales bacterium | reverse complement strand
TGAAATGGATCGACACGCTGCTGCTGTTGACCTACATCCTGGGCGTGGCCGCATTCTGCTCCATCATCTATGGAGTCATCAGAGGCTCCGTTCTCAACAAATAACATCGAGCTATGTCTAACAGAAAAACACCGGGATTAAATACGCAATCAACAGCCGACATCGCTTTCCTGCTGTTGTGCTACTTCCTGATGACTTCCACGATGGACCAGCAGTCCGGCCTTCAGCGCCGCCTGCCCCCCATGCCGCAGAAGGACCAGGAGCAGCAGGACACGAAAGTCAATCGTCGCAACATCATCATTGTGAAGATCAACTCACAGGACAGGTTGTTCGCCGGTGACCAGCTTCTGGTAGTCAGTCAGCTTAAGGACAAGATCAAGGAATTCCTCACGAATCCCAACAACGACCCCAGCCTCCCCGAAAAGGAAGCCAAGGAGATCGAGGGATTCGGCACCTACAACGTTTCCAAGGGCATCGTCTCCCTGCAGAATGACCGCGGAACCAGTTACCAGGCCTACATCGCCGTGCAGAACGAGCTGATCAAGGCCGTCAACGAACTCCGTGACGAATTCGGCATGGCGAACTACGGCAGGAAATTCAACTACCTGACCGAAGCCCAGCAGGAAATCGTGAAGAAAGCAATTCCGCAGCAAATTTCCGAAGCGGAACCGAAGGACGTAGCGAAAAAATAAAAGGAAGTAAGAGTTATGCCTATTTTCAAGAGAAGCGGCAAGAAAGACATGCCGGAAATCGGAACGAGCTCGGATATCGTGTTCATGTTCCTGTTCTTCTTCATGGTCACGACGCAGATGCGTTCCAGTGAAGTGAGGGTACGCGTAAGACTTCCCGAAGCTACGGAAATCGCAAAATTGGAACGGAAGGACCTGGCTTCCTACATCTATGTGGGAACCCCGACCCAGCAGTATCAGAACCAGTACGGTACCGATGCCCGCATCCAGCTGAACGATTCCTTCAAGACCGTGGACGACATCCGCAACTTCATTGCGGCAGAACGCGATGCAATGAGTGAAGCTGACCGCCAGTTGATGACTGTGTCCATCAAGGCCGATGAAGATGTACGCATGGGTATCATTACGGATGTGAAGCAGGAGCTGCGAAGATGCTCCGCGCTGAAGATCATGTACGCCGCCCGGAAAGGCGAAGGGAAATAGTCCGTACCACCTGCATAAAGAAGCAGTTTCACGCTGGTGGAACTGCTTTTTTTATGCTATATTTGCACGAATCGAATCGAAATGAAGTAATAATTCTTTCTGGAACATGGAGACTATCAAGAGAAGCAAAGTGAAAGATCTTCTGAAGGCCGCGCCGGGACAGGAGGTTCTGGCGAAGGGCTGGGTGAGGACCAAGAGAGGCAACAAACAGATCAAGTTCATTGCGCTCAACGACGGATCGACCCTCTACAATATTCAAGTCGTCGCGGACATGGAGCACTTCGACGAGGACCTTATGCGCCGGATCACCACCGGATCGAGCCTGTGCGTGAAGGGCCTGCTGGTCGAATCGGTCGGCAGCGGCCAGGCGGTGGAGATCAAAGCGGAAGCGATCGAGGTCTACGGAGAATGCGACCCGGTCCGGTATCCCCTGCAGAAGAAAGACACTTCCCTGGAATATCTCCGGACCGTGGCCCATCTGCGGCCGCGGACGAACCCCTTCGGGGCCGTCCTGCGCATCCGCCATGCGATGGCCTTCGCCATCCACCAGTTCTTCAACGACAAAGGATTCATCTACCTGAACACTCCGATCATCACGGAATCCGATGCAGAGGGGGCCGGAGACATGTTCCAGGTCACGACCCTGGATCTGGCAAAGGTGCCGATGAAGGAGAACGGCAAGGTGGACTACAGCCGGGACTTTTTCGGCAAGAAGACCAGCCTCACCGTCAGCGGACAGCTGGAAGGCGAACTCGGTGCGACGGGCGTGGGTGAAATCTACACCTTCGGCCCGACCTTCCGCGCGGAAAATTCCAACACTCCCCGCCACCTCGCCGAGTTCTGGATGATCGAACCCGAGATGGCCTTCTACGACATCAACGACGACATGGCCCTGGCCGAGGAATTCGTGAAGTACCTCGTCCAGTATGCCCTGGACCACTGCATGGACGACCTCCAGTTCCTGAACGAGAAATACGACACAGGCCTCGTGGAGCGGCTGCGCAGCGTGCTCGGCATTTCCTTCCAGCGCCTCACCTACACCGAAGGCATCGAGATCCTGGAGAAGGCGGTCGCAGACGGGCACGTATTCGAGTACCCCGTGCACTGGGGCACCGACCTGCAGAGCGAGCACGAGCGCTTCCTGGTGGAACAGCACTTCGGCAAGCCGGTCATCCTGACCGATTTCCCGAAGGAAATCAAGGCGTTCTACATGAAGCAGAACGACGGCGGGAAGACCGTGCGCGGCATGGATGTCCTCTTCCCGAAGATCGGTGAAATCATCGGCGGTTCCGAACGCGAGTCCTCCCTGGAAAAGCTGGAGCAGCGGATCGACGAACTGCAGATGAGCCGGAAGAACCTGGAATGGTACATCGACACCCGGCGCTTCGGCACCGTCCCCCACAGCGGCTTCGGACTCGGCTTCGAGCGACTGCTGCTCTTCGTGACCGGCATGGCCAACATCCGGGACGTCATCCCCTTCCCGAGAACACCCAAGAATGCGGAATTCTAAATCTTCAGGAATATGTTAGTGATCGGAATCGCCGGAGGTTCCGGCTCCGGGAAAACCACCGTCGTCAACGCCATCACGGAGCAGTTGAAGGAACGGGTAGTCGTCATCCCGCAGGACTCCTACTACAAGGATTCCAGCCACCTTCCGATGGAAGCGCGCCAGATGATCAACTTCGACCATCCGGACGCCATCGACTTCGACCTGCTCTGCGCACAGCTCAAGGAGCTCAAGGAAGGAAAGACCATCGAGCAGCCCGTCTATTCCTACATCACCTGCTCCCGCTCCAAGACCGAAACGGTGGCGGTGGTGCCGGCGGAGGTGATCATCATCGAGGGGATCCTGGTCTTCACCTGCAAGGAACTCCGGGACCAGATGGACATCCGCATCTTCGTGGATGCTGACGACGACGACCGGCTGATGCGGGTCATGGCCCGGGACATCCTGGAACGGGGCAAGACCGTCGAGACCGTGATCGAGCGGTACACCAAGACCGTGAAACCGATGTACCTCCAATTCATCGAGCCGAGCAAGCGGTATGCGGACATCATCATCCCGCAAGGCGGACACAACAAGGTCGCGATCGACATCATCTCGGCCACCGTCGAAAAGTCCCTGCGGAAAATGAATCGGGAGAACAAGAAATAACATGAAACGGATCAGCGGCGAAGACAGGGCGGGATTGTACATCACAGTGATCTTCCATCTTGTGGTGTTGATCCTGTTGCTCGCCGCGCAGATCGGGGCTGCGCTCCAGAAGGAAAGTACCTTCCTTCTGGATTTCTCCAAGCAGGAGGCCGTCCGGAAGGAGCAGGAACAGGCGGTCTTCAAAGAAGACATCAGCGAGAAGCTGGACCGGCTGCTGGCGGCCGCTTCGGCGACACCGGTGCGGAATGTCGCCGTGGACCGGAGCACGATGCTCAAGGACGACCGCAACACGGATGCAGAGGAACTCTACAAAGAGGCCGAACGGCTTGCGGAAGAACTGGACAAGAAATTTTCCGTGGAGGAGAACGACGACTATGTCGCGATCGAAAAAAAAACCGTTCGGCAGGCAAAGCCGAAACAGGAGACCTATACCGGCCCGTCCGTGGTGTCCTATGACCTGGCGGGAAGGAAGGCCAGCCGCCTGTCCATTCCGGCCTACCGCTGCCTTGGCGCCGGCTACGTGACGGTGATCATCACGGTCACCCCTTCCGGGGATGTCGTCAACGCGAAGATCCAGGACGACGTGTCCTCCGATGATGCCTGTCTGCGGAATTTCGCGATCAGGGCCGCCCGGATGTCGCGCTTTTCCGCCTCCACTTCAGCGCCCGCCCGTCAGGTCGGAAACATCGTGTACATGTTCATCGCCCAATAGCAATGGAGTCTGATAGAAATTGTTGAATTTGCGGACATGAGCAAGAAAATGCTGACAACCCTCCTTTCGGTGGTGGCCCTCCTGATCGCAGCGATCGTGCTGGGCATCTCGATGCTGTATTCAGGAACGGACAAGAAGTCCGGGAAGGACGCCGTCCGGTTCCGGGATGCCCATCCCCTGATTGCCGCCATCCCCTCTGACGCGGCGCTGGTGTACTGTGCCAAGGATTTCGCAACGGCGGCGGACTGCCTGACGGATTCCGCCGAAGTGTTCGGCCAACTCCCGTCCGGCAAACTGAACGCCCTGTTCCGTTCGGACTACCCCTCCCTGCGCAAGGCATCCGCCATCCTCTCGCTCCATTACAGCAAGGACTTCACCCCCCTGCTGGTCATCGGGATGCGCAATCCCTCCGACACGACGGAAGATGTCAGGAGACTGCTGGCCGCTGCAGATTCCAACGGACTCCATGCGAAAGTGCAGGACGGGGACATCCTGATCTCCTCCTCGGAAACCATCCTGAACTCCGCGCTCCGGCACCTTTCCGGAGGCATGTCGGTGTTGAACGCCGACGGGTTCGCGGAACTGGCCTCCCGGATGGACGGTACGGATGTGCTGTTCGTCTCCCACGCCTATGCGAACATCCTGATCCGGTCCTTCTGCCAGCCCCGGCTGTTCAAGTACGCGCCCTTCTTTGAACGACTGGCGAAATGGTCAGCCTTCAACATCACCGGCCGTTCCGCAAGCGGCGTCTCGATGGAAGGGACCCTGCTTGACGATGCAGACCCCGGCTACTATCTGAACCTGCTCCGGCAGGCGGGCACCGCCCCGGTCACGGTCCCGGAAGTACTGCCGGCGGACGTCGACTTCGTGGTTTCCCTGCCGATCAAGGACATCGACTCCTATCTCACGGCGTACCGGCGCCATCTGGATGCATGCAGCAGCCTGGACAAGTATCTGGCGACGCTGGATGCCCAGAAAAAATCGGAGGCCGGCGCGTCCGCCGAGGATTGGGCACGACAGCTGGACGTCCGGGAAGTCGCAGTGGCCGACCTGCACGTCGGGGACGCCCGGCACCGGATTCTGCTGCTGAAGCCCGCCAATGCCGGAAAGGCAGCAGAGGGCGTCCAGACATATTCCTGGAAGAACTATGCGAAGACCGTGTTCGGCGGCATCTTCACGGCCGAAGCGGAAGACGCCTGCACCTGGATCGGCGGATGGCTGGTCACAGGAGCACGGAAAGTCGTGGAAGCCTGCGCGAAAGAAGACTTCCTGCATGAAACGCTCAAAGACTGCCTGACCCATGCGGGACTGCAGTCCCGGATGCCGGCACGGAACGCAGGCTGTTTCCTGTACTACGCGCCCGGAGAAGACCCGACAACCCTCGACAAGACTTTTGCACCGGAACTGGCCAAAGCCTTCCGGAAAACCCTTACGGGCGTCACGTTCGTACCGGCGACCCTTTCCGTTTCCTTCGAAGACGGGGCCACAGTTCTGTCTTTCCGCTACGACAGGGCAACCTTGACCCGCAGCCAGACGCCGGCCGTGGACCGGGACACGACGGTCGACGTGCCGAAAGGTCCATTCCCGGTCAAGAACAGCGCCACGGGAAAGCAGAACACCTTCTACCAGAACAGCCACAAGTCGCTCTGCCTGCAGAACGAGAAGGGGAAAGACCTCTGGGGCATCCCATTCAAGGAGGACCTGCGGGGATATGTCCAGGAGGTGGACTATTTCAACAACGGCAAGCTCCAGTATCTTTTTGCCGCCGGTTCGAAACTCTACCTGATCGACCGCCTCGGCCGCTTCGTGGGCGGTTTTCCGGTGGATCTTGGCAAGGAAATTGCGCTGGGTCCGAGGGTCTATGACTTCACCGGAGCCCACGGCTACTCGGCCATGGTCCTGCACAAGGACAACACGGTGGGGCTCTACGACCTGCACGGGAAACCGAAGAAAGCGTGGAAGGGAATCCGGGTGCAGGAAACTGTCAAGGTGCTCCCCGTGTTGCTGGAGACCGGCAAATCGCGCTGGTGGATCGTCAGGACCTCGAAGCAGACTCTCCTCTTCCCCTTTGCCGGAGGCGAACCGGCCGCACAAGGTGACGGAGGCAAGATGATCCGTCCGGACAGCGAGATCAAGCCTGCCGGCAGCGGAGCGGTCCTTGCGAAATGCTACGACGGCAAAGAACGGACATTCAAACTAAACGAGTAACGCGGACACAATCATGACGGACTTCAACTTTCAATCGGTAAACAAGCTCCTGGAAAAGAGTTTCCGGGAGAACTGGGACCACCTCGCACTGTCGAACTACCAGGGCGTCAGCCTCTGCTATCGCGATATGGCCCGGCGCATCGAGAAACTGCACATCGCCTTCGAAAAATGCTTCCTGCACAAAGGGGATAAGGTGGCGATCTGCGCCCGCAACCAGGTGAATTGGGCGGTCAGCTTTTTGGCGACCATGACCTACGGCGCAGTGGCGGTGCCGATTCTGCACGAATTCAAACCCGGCAACATACACTACCTGGTCAACCACTCCGAAGCGAAGGTTCTTTTCGTCGACGACGTGGTGTGGGAAGGACTGAGCGCAGACGAGATGCCCGGCGTTTTCGCGGTCGTCCGGATCAACACCCTGCAACTCCTCTACGCCCGCGTCCCCCGGATCACGGAAGCCCGGGAGCACATGAATGAATATTTCGGGAACCGGCATCCGAACAGTTTCGAGCCGGACGCCCTCAACTACTACAAGGACGCACCGAACGAACTCGCCCTCATCAACTACACCTCCGGGACATCCGGCTTCTCCAAAGGCGTGATGGTTCCCTACCGTGCACTCTGTTCCAACATCCAGTTCGCCTCCCGCGCGCTTCCCCAGCTGAACAACCAGTCGAACGTGGTCTCGATGCTTCCATCCGCCCACATGTACGGTCTGATGTTCGAACTCATCTTCGAGATGACCGTCGGTGCGCACGTGCATTTCCTCACGCGCATCCCGAGCCCGAAAATCATCCTGCAGGCGATGGCGGAGGTCCAGCCGGACATCATCATCGCCGTCCCGCTCATCATCGAGAAAGTCTACAAGTCCAAGCTGCAGAAAATTGTGGAGAAGGGCAGCATGAAGATGCTGCTGAACGTGCCGGTGATCGACAAGATGATCCAGAAAAAGATCCGGACCGAACTCACGACGGCCTTCGGCGGAAAATTCCTTGAAGTGATCATGGGCGGTGCCGCCTTCAACAAGGACATCGAGAAGTTCTTCTGGTCCATCGACTTTCCCTACACGGTCGGCTACGGCATGACCGAATGTGCACCGATCATCACCTATGCCTCCTCGCGTCGAAAGAAACTTTACTCCTGCGGAACGGCGGCCCTGAACATGAAGATCCGGGTCGATTCTCCGGATCCGGAGCATGTCGAAGGCGAGGTCCAGGCCAGCGGGCCGAACCTGGCGCTCGGCTACTACAAGAACGAGGAAGCCACGAAGGAACTGTTCACGGAAGATGGCTGGCTCCGGACCGGGGACATGGGGATCATCGACCGGGACGGCTACCTCTTCCTGCGCGGACGTTCCAAGTGCATGATCCTCGGCTCCAACGGCCAGAACATCTACCCGGAAGAAATTGAATCCGTGATCAATGCCGTGAGCTACGTGGTCGATTCGCTCGTGATCGAAGAAGATGGCGGCCTGACGGCCCTCATCTATCCGGACTACCACCAGGCGGAACTGGACGGGATGACCCGCGACCAGCTGGAACACGACCTGACCGCACTCTTGCCGGAGATCAACAGGGAAGTTCCCAACTATGCGCAGATCCGCAAGATTGAATTCCTGCCGGAAGATTTCGAACGGACGCCCAAGCGGAGCATCAAACGCTATCTTTACCAACGCAACTAATGGAGAAATTCGATCAGCGATATCTGGAGATGGCCGAGATCTGGGCCAGGAACTCGTACTGCAAGCGCCGGCAGGTCGGCGCCCTCCTGGTCAAGGACCGGATGATCATTTCGGACGGCTACAACGGGACCCCTTCCGGCTTCGAGAACATCTGCGAAGACGAAAACGGGGTGACGAAGCCCTACGTCCTGCACGCCGAGGCGAACGCCATCACGAAGGTGGCCAAGTCCGGGAACAGCAGCCGGAATGCAACCCTCTACGTCACGGCATCTCCGTGCATGGAATGCGCGAAACTGATCATCCAGGCCGGCATCAAGCGCGTGGTGTACAAGGATGAATACCGTCTCACGGACGGAATCGAACTGCTGCTGAAGGCCGGGATCGAAGTGGAAAAATTAGATTAGCATGAAAAGAACCTCATCGGTCTGGATCGCTGCCCTCGGCATCCTCGTGGGCGCCCTGCTCGTCCTCACGGTCAATTCCGTCATCGAAAACCGGCACTACCGCCAGATCCGCTATGTGGAATGGCGGAAACTGAATCTCATCCTCGACCAGATCGAACGGAACTATGTCGACACGATCGACAACAAGCAGCTTACCGACGCCGCTGTCACGGCGGCATTGGCCGAGCTGGATCCCCACTCGGTCTACATGCCCCCGGTCGAACTGAAGGAGGCGGAAACCGAACTCGCAGGCAATTTTGAAGGCATCGGAATCCAGTTCAACGTGCCGAACGACACGGCCATCGTTCTGGAGGTCATCCCGGGCGGCCCTTCGGAAAAGGTCGGACTGCGCCAGGGCGACCGGCTCCTGCGCGTGGACGACAAGGTCATCGCAGGGGTCAAGTTCCCGCAGGACAGCATGGTCCGCCGGATGAAGGGCCCCTCCGGCACCAAGGTGACGGTCACCGTCCGCCGGGGACGGGAGGATATTCCGTTCGAAATCACCCGGGGCAAGATCCCGATGCACAGCGTGGACGCCGCCTTCATGGCCGACGACACCACCGGCTACCTCCGCCTGTCGAAGTTCTCGCGCACGACCTACGTGGAATGTCAGGACGCCGGGCAGAAACTCCTCGCACAAGGCATGAAGCGGCTGATCTTCGACCTGCGGGACAACACCGGAGGCTACTTCGACCAGGCGCTTCTGCTGTGCAACATGTTCCTGGAGAAGGGGGACGAGATCGTGTACATGCAGGGGCTCCACCGCAAGAAGGAGAACTACACCGCCGACGGGAAGGGGATTCTGAAAGACGTGCCCGTGACCGTGCTCATCAACGAGTCCACGGCCTCCTCCAGCGAAATTTTCGCTGGAGCGATCCAGGACAACGACCGGGGCAGGATCGTCGGCCGCCGCTCCTTCGGGAAGGGGCTGGT
>CABTXO010000044.1 GCA_902488725.1 uncultured Bacteroidales bacterium | reverse complement strand
GCAGATCAAGAAAACACCGAAAGCGAACCTTGAGAATCGCAGGCTGCTCTTCACCGAGATCGGTCTCGTGATCTCCCTCCTCGCCGTCTGGGGCGCATTCTCCTACGGCACACGGGAAAAGAAGACCGCCGTCCTGCAGGGCGACAGCCAGGCCGTCGAAGTCGAGGACATGGTCCCCATCACACAGGAAACGCCGCCTCCGCCCCCAGAAGCTCCCAAGATCCCCGTCCTCTCGGACCAGATCGACATCGTTGAGGACAACATCAAGGTCGACGACAACTTCATCAGCCTCGAGGACGACGCCAACCTCGGCGTCCAGATCATGGACTATGTCGAGGAGGTCAAGGAGGAGGTCGTCGAGGAGGAGGCCATCCCCTTCCAGCTCGTAGAGGAAAAGCCCTCCTTCAACGGCGGAGACGCCAACGAGTTCTCCAAGTGGGTCAACTCCAAGCTTGAATATCCCGAAATCGCAAAGGAGGTCGGCGTGCAGGGACGCGTGACCCTGCAGTTCACCGTCAACGCAGACGGGACCGTCTCCAACGTCAAGGTCCTCCGGGGCGTGGACCCCTCCCTCGACAAGGAGGCCGTCCGCGTCGTCTCCATGTCCCCGAAGTGGAAGCCCGGAAAACAGCGCGACCGCGCAGTCAAGGTCACCTACACCTTCCCCGTCATCTTCCAGCTCCGGTAAGCCGCGACTCCGGGCGGTCCCTGCCCCGGTTCACCGCGGTCCAGGCTATCCGGGCCGCGATTAGCGTGACGGATACATATTCATTTATCGCAAGTTGCTTGTTTTCACCCCGGCCGACTCTGGCTGGGGTGAAATCAGTTCATTTGTTTACATTCAATTGATTACGGTCAAAAAGGGAACCGGTCAAGCACAGACGAAAAGCACGATTAGTCGGCTTCGGGCCAGCCTTGGGCGCGGAGGGGAAGCTCGGTGCCGTCGGGGGTGACGAGGACGGTGCCGGCCTCGGGCCGGGCAAGGTGACCGATGATGTCGAAGGTCTGGAAGTCCCGACGGAACTGCTCGGTCCGAAGGATCGGGATGGCGAACAGGAGACGGAAATCGTCGCCGCCGTTCATGGCGGCGGAGATCGGGTCGATGTTCAGTTCCTTGCCGAGGGCGAAGGTGTTGCCCTCGAAGGGAATCTTGTCGGCATAGATTTTTGCGCCGAGGCCGGAAACAGAGGCCAGCTGCTTGACGGCATCGGAGAGTCCGTGGGTGACCAGCGTGCCGAGGGAGGGATAAACTTCGGTGTCTTCCAGATGCCGCAGGACCGAGGCGGACAGTTCCGGCTTCAAATAACTGCCCACCAGCATCTTGTACTTCTCCAAATCCGGCTGGAAAACGACCGGGGAGCCCGGCTGGGAACCAGCTGTGTCGGTATGGTCGGGACGGGAACCGGCATTGTCGGGATGGTCGGGATGGAAACCAGCCATGTCGGGACGGTCCGGCCGGGAGTTGCCGGGGGCATCAGCTCGTGAAGACGGATCGGCAGGCCGAGGAGTACCGGAGACGAATCTCTTCTTTTCGCGTTCCAGCACCTGGAGCCCCAGGAAGGCGGCCCCCAGACTGCCGGACACGCAAAGCAGATCCATGCTTTTCGGCTTCGGCTGCCGCTTCCGGGTCAGCAACAGCGATTCTCCGAGCGCCGACACGCTGATGCTCAGTCCGTTCGCACACGGCAGCAAATCCAGATCAAGGGACACGTAGGCATATTCCTTGGCGGCGGAAACCATCCCCTCCCAGAGTTCCCGCACTGAAGCGAAGGAGAATTTGGCGGAGAGGCCCAGGCGGACGGAGAGGGTCCGGGGATGGGCCAGCGCAGCGAAGAGTTCCCCGGTCACGGCCACCACGGCCTTGTAGCCGAGGTGCCGCAAAGGAAAATACGTCAGGTCGAAATCAAGGCCTTCCTGGAAGAAGCGGGAGGCCTGCCGGACGGCGCTTCCGTTCGCAGGTTCAAAGATCGGAGCGGCAAGGGAGAATCCCGAAGGTTCGAACAGGAGGCGGATCGCCTCCACTTTGCCGATATTGCTGAAAGAATCGTTCTGCATGATGGATAATGAATATGCTTACGTCACAAAGGTAAAATAAATGAAAAGGTTCACCACGGGGGCTCTCCGCCCGGTTCATGTGCATGGCCACGCCGCCGTTCTCCGCCCCGTCCCGGCACACTGGCGGCAAAGCCTCCTATGATCATATGCTTCATGATATCGTGCATAACGGGTCCGTGGACTGCCGCCTGATGACGGTAACTTCAAAAGTAATCAATCAACGAGACATAAACAAGCTGCGGATGGAATGCTCCCGGCGGATGCAGAAAAAATTTGCGATGAACAATTTTTTTTCTAATTTTGAAAGACCAAAAATTAAAACGGTTGACCATCCATCCGATCAGAAAAGCGTTCACAGCCTTTTGGGAACTGTACCGGGACGGCTTCAAGAACATGACTTGGGGACGGCCGCTGGTCTGGCTGATCATGCTGAAAATCGTGATCCTGTTCGGCGTGCTGCGCGTGTTCTTCTTCAAACCGGTGCTGGCCGGCAAGACGGATGAGCAGCGGAGCGAAATCGTCGGAACGAATCTGACCCGCGGAGGACAACAGCCGAAAGACACATCTGACATTTTCTAACTAATCATGATATGGAAACTGCATTAATTTCCTGGTCCAGAATTCAGTTCGCAATGACAGCCGCCTACCATTGGCTGTTCGTGCCGCTCACGCTGGGGCTCGCCTTGGTGATGGCCATCATGGAGACTCTGTACGTGGTAAAAAAAGACGAATTCTGGAAAAAAACGGCGAAGTTCTGGATGAAGCTGTTCGCCATCAATTTCGCAGTCGGCATTGCGACCGGACTCATCCTGGAATTTGAATTCGGAACCAACTGGAGCAACTATTCCTGGTTCGTGGGCGACCTGTTCGGGGCCCCCCTCGCTATCGAGGGCATCCTGGCCTTCTTCATGGAAGCCACCTTCTTCGCCGTTATGTTCTTCGGCTGGGAAAAGGTCAGCAAAAAGTTCCACCTGGCTTCGACCTGGCTTACCGGCATCGGCGCCACGATTTCCGCGTACTGGATCCTGGTGGCCAACGGCTGGATGCAGAATCCGGTCGGAACGACCTTCAATCCCGACACCGTCCGCAGCGAGATGGCCTCGACGGCCGCCTTCTGGGAAGTGATCGGCAATCCGGTTGCAGTTAGCAAGTTCTTCCACAGCGTGTTGAACGGATGGCTGATCGGCGGGATCTTCACGGTCGGGATCGCCTGCTGGTTCCTGTTCCGCAAGCGCGAAATCAAGTTCGCCAAATCCAGCATCCTGATCGGCTCCATCGTCGGGCTGCTGGGCGTCGTGGGCACCTTCATTTCCGGAGACGCGTCGGGCGTCAACGCCGCGGAATTCCAGCCCATGAAGCTGGCGGCTGCGGAAGGCCTCGAGAACGGGGGCCGGAAAGTCGCCTTCACGATCCTTCCGGGGATCAAGATTCCGGGGATGCTCTCCTTACTGGCCACCCACGATGTCAACGGCTTCGTGCCCGGCATCAACGACATCCTCAAGGGCTACACCGACAATGACGGGAATCCCGTCCCGTCCGTGGAAGAAAAAATGGCCCGGGGAAGAATGGCGATCGATGCCCTGAAGGGGTATCGCGAGAACAAAGCATCGGATCCCGAAAAAGCCGCCGCCTTCCGCAAGACATTGGACGAGAATGTGCAGTACCTGGGGTACGGCTATCTGGATTCTCCCGAAGAAGTCATCCCGAACGTTCCGCTCGTGTTCTGGTCTTTCCGGATCATGATCGGAACCGGGCTGTTGGTGCTGCTGGTGCTCATCCTGGCCCTGTACTTCACCCGCAAAGACCGCATCGAAGAGAAGTGCTGGCTGCTTTGGACGGCCATGCTGACGGTTCCGCTCGCCTACCTGGGCAGTCAGTGCGGCTGGATCGTGGCCGAGGTCGGCCGCCAGCCCTGGGCGATCCAGGGGCTGCTGCCGCTGAAGGCTGCCGTCTCCGGCCTGAACACGGGAGCCGTCAAGACGACGTTCTTCGTGTTCTGCGCCATCTTCACGCTGTTCCTGATCATCGAATTCCGGATCATGATCAAGGCCATCAAGAAGGGACCGGAGATCGGAGAAGCGGTCTCCCGGGACGAGAACATCAACGAACAATAGGAGGATCAAGTCATGACATATCAATTTCTGCAACAATACTGGTGGTTCCTGATCGCCCTCCTGGGCGGTCTGCTCGTGTTCCTGATGTTTGTCCAGGGCGGCAACTGCCAAGTCTTCAACTGCCGGCTGAACGAAACCCAGCGGCGGATGGTGGTCAACTCCACCGGACGGAAATGGGAATTCACCTTCACGACGCTGGTAACCTTCGGCGGAGCCTTCTTCGCCTCCTTCCCGCTGTTCTACAGCACCAGCTTCGGGGGTGCGTACTGGGTGTGGATCCTCCTGCTGCTGACCTTCGTCCTGCAGGCGGTGTCCTATGAATTCCAGAACAAGAAGGAAAACCTGCTGGGCTACAAGACCTTCCGGGCCTTCCTGCTGGCCAACGGCATCCTGGCTCCCCTCATCGTGGGAACGGCCGTCGGCACTTTCTTCACGGGATCGGACTTCACGGTCAACAAGGAAGCCATGACTGTCATGGGCGGTCCGCTTGATCGGGTCATCAGCACCTGGGGCAGCAGCTGGCACGGGCTGGAGGCCTTGACGGACTGGCATGCGGTCTGCCTCGGCCTGGCCGTGGTGTTCCTGACCATCATCCTGGGTGCCCTCTACATGCTGGGCAACATCAACGACGACACCGTCCGGACGGAAATGCGCCGCACCGTGAAACTGGCCGTCATCCCCTTCCTGGTCTTCTTCCTGACCTGGCTCGTGGTCCTGCTGATCCGCCCGGGCTATGCGGTCGGAGCGAACGGCAGCATATTCATGGAAAAGAGCAAGTACCTGCACAACCTGCTGCAGATGCCGCTTGTGGCGGGCATCTTCCTGCTCGGGGTGGTCGGAGTGCTCGGCGGCATCGCCCTCACCCTCTTCAGCAAGTCCCGGAGGGGAATATGGCCGGCCGGCATCGGCACCGTGCTCGTGGTGATGGGCATCTTCTTCATCGCCGGCTACAACGGCACCGCCTACTATCCGAGCGCGACAAACCTGCAGAGTTCGCTGACGATCGCCAACAGCTCATCCAGTCCGTTCACCCTGAAGACGATGTTCTTCGTGTCGCTGCTGATTCCGTTCGTGCTGGCCTACATCATCTACGCCTGGCATGCGATGGACCGCAAGCCCATCACCCCGGACGAGATCGAAAAGACCCCGAACAAGTACTGATCCGGCGGAACAATCGTTGCACAATCCCTCGAAATTTCCTAATTTTGAGGGATTTGTTATTCTTACCGAGATGAAGAAATTCCTTTTCGCACTCATGGCAGCCCTGGTGGTGCTGCCGGTCGGCTTGCACGCCGGAAAAAAACAGCCCGCTTCGATCACGGTCATTTCGTACAACATCCGCCTGGGGGCGGCCAATGACGGCACAAATTCCTGGAAATACCGCTATCCCGCTTCGGCCATGATGATCGTGGACCAGAAGCCCGACATCTTCGGCCTGCAGGAAGCCTACGACTACCAGGTAAAGTACCTGGAAGACTACTGCCCGGGCTACACATCGGTCGGTGTCGGCCGTGAAGACGGCAGGCACGAGGGCGAACACATGTCCATCTTCTACAACAAGAAAACCATCCGTCTGCTCAAGTGGGGGACGTATTGGCTTTCCGAGACCCCGGAGAAGCCATCGAAGGGCTGGGATGCGGCCTGCAAGCGCACGGCGACCTGGGCACTGATGAAGGACAGGCGCAGCGGCAAGAAATTCTACTATGTGAACACCCACCTGGACCATGTCGGCTGGGAGGCCCGCAAGAAAGGGCTGGCCTTGATCGTGAACCGGATCGCCGAAATGAACCCTCGGAACCTTCCGATGGTGCTGACCGGAGATTTCAACATGACGATCGACCGTCCCGAATTCGACGACTTGAAAAAGATCCTGCTGAACACGCGCGAAACCGCCGTGAAGACGGACCACCACGGCACCTTCAACGACTGGGGCAAGGCCGACGACATCATCGACCACATCTGGTACAAAGGGTTCAGCAGCTGTACGGAATATGAAACCATCACGAAGCCGTACATGGACCGCGCGTACATCTCCGACCATTATCCTGTAAAAGCTGTTCTGATCTTCTGATGCGCAAGACCTTCATTTTGACTGCAGTGCTGCTGGCGACCTGTGCCATGCCGACGGCCGCACAACTGAAAATGTCCAGCCCGGGAAAGCACGGGATGGATCCCGCGAAACTGGCACAGGTGGACCGCGTGATCGAAGAAGCGATCACGGAGAAGACCATTCCCGGTGCCGTGATTTCGGTCGTCCGGGGCGATGCAATCGTCTATCTGAAGGCCTACGGCAACAAATCCGTCGTGCCGTCGGTGGAGCCGATGACGACGGAAACGATGTTCGACCTGGCCTCCGTCAGCAAATGTGTCGGAACGACCCTGTCCTTCCTGCAGCTGGTCGAGAACGGGTACGTCCGGCTCACCGATCCGGTGGCCCGGTATATTCCCGGATTCCGCCCGTGGAAGGATCCGGACAGCGGCGAAACGGTGGACATCACCGTACGCGACCTGCTGACCCACTCCTCCGGGCTTTCTCCGTACATCACTGTGGATGCGTACGTTAAGGAATTCGGTGAAAACACCCCCGACTCGCTGGAACGGTACATCGCCACCCGCGTGCCCCGTCATTTCCGGCCCGGCACGCAGATGCTGTACAGTTGCCTCAACTTCGTCACCCTGCAGCGGATTCTCGAACGGGTCACGGGTGAAAAATTGTATGAATATGCCCAGCGCCATGTCTTCGACGTCCTGGGGCTGAAGCACACCTGCTATTTCCCCCTGGCGGATCCCCCGGCGGTGCCGGACGCGGACCGGCTCGCCGGCCTGTGCGCTCCGACGGAGGTGCAGGCGGACGGACTTCCGCTGGTGGCGAAGGTGCACGACCCCATTGCCCGGCGGGTGATGAGCGGCAATTCGGGCAATGCCGGAGTCTTCTCCAATGCGGAAGACCTCTCCGTGATCTGCGCCGCGATCCTGCGGAACGGCAGACTGCCTGCAACCGCAAAGACATCGAAAACGGGCCGCATCCTCAGCCCCGCGATGGTCCGGGTCATGGCCACGATTCCGCCCGAGAATGATCCTTCGGTCGAACGGGCACTCGGCTGGGACAAGTCGCAAACCGGTCCGGGCACCCGCGGCGACCTGTTCGACCCGGCCTCCACGCTGGCACACACAGGCTACACCGGCACGTCCATCGTCATCGACCAGAAGACCCGGACCGCCGTCATCCTGCTGACGCACCGCGTGCACCCGCGTGACGAAGGCTCCCTCGCACGCCTGCGTGCGCTGGTGTCCAACATCGTGGCGGGATCAATTCGCTATTGAAGCCCGGCTATTTCAGCACGGGAGCGGGCGTGACGCCGAGTGCCTTGAGGGCCTCCACGAAATCCGTCGTGACAGTCACCTGGAATTTGGTGGAGCGGAATTCGATGTTGTACCGGGTCTTGGGATCGTAGAGACACATCTTGAGGGGGATCTTGCCGGAATTTTCCTTGACGATCGCAACCAGTTTCTTGCGGAAATCCGCTGTCAGCATCGGCGTCGAGAGGCTGATTGAAAAGCCCTTCAACAGCGATTCCGTCACGTTTCCGAGCAGGGTCATGCTCTTGACCTTGAAGCCGAACGGCGGTTTCTTGCCCTGTTGGGCCTCCTCGGGACGGAGCCGCCACTTCTGATCGATTTCGCCTTCGATGAGCAGGGCGGAATGCAACTGCAGAAAGCCCATGAAGTTCTGGTGGTCGGATCCGAAGAGCGCCAGTTCCCAGGTGCCGCTGTAATCCTCCAGCGTCGTTTTCGAGAAGGGCCTGCCCGTTTTCGTGAGCAGGTTCTTGGTGTCCGTGATGATGCCGGCGATGTTGACTTTCTTCTTCTGCCGGCGGTTCTCGCAGTCTGAGATCAGGGTCTGCAGGTCGGCCAGTTCACAGTTGGTGAACGTCTCCAGCTCGAACTGGTAGCGGTCCAGCGGATGGGAGGAAAGGTACATGCCGACCAGCTCCTTCTCCTTCTGCAGCAGATCCAGCACGTTCTCTTCGATCCGGACCGCAGGTACGGCAGGACGGACCGGCATCATCTCTTCCATTCCCCCGAAGAGCGAAGAACCCGCATCCCGGGAGGATTTGCTGAAGGCGGTCGCATAGTTTGAAAGTTCGTCGATGAACAGTTCTCCGCTGGCGCAGGGCAGGAAGAACTGGGTGCGCCGGATGCCGAAGGAATCGAAGGCGCCGCAGTTGACCAGAATTTCCAGCGACTTCCGGTTGACCTTCCCGTCCATCCGTTCGGCGAAGTCGAACACGTCCGCGAAGGGGCCGTCGCCCTCCCGTTCGGCGACGATTTCATCCACGACATTGGAGCCGAAGCCCTTGATGCCGCCCAGTCCGAAACGGATGTTGCCGTCCTTGTTGACCGTGAAGTGGGCGTTGGACTCGTTGACGTCCGGATTCAGGACCTTGATCTTGGCCTTCTTGCAGTCCGCCATGATGGCCTTGATCTCGTCCATGTTGCCCAGGTTCTGGCTCAGGTTCGCAGCCTGGAACTCGGCCGGATAGTGGGCCTTCAGCCAGGCGGTCTGGTAGGACACCCAGGCATAGCAAGTGGAGTGGGACTTGTTGAAGGCGTATTTCGCAAAGGCCAGCCAGTCCTTCCAGATCTTGTTCAGCATCTCCAGCGGGTGGCCGTTGGCGAGACCGCCTTGGATGAATTCGTCGTGGAGGGACTGCAGGATGTCGATTTTCTTCTTGCCCATGGCCTTGCGGAGCTTGTCCGCCTTGCCCCGGGAGAAACCGGCGACTTTCTGGGAAATCCGCATGACCTGCTCCTGGTAGACGGTGACCCCGTAGGTCTCGCGGAGATATTCCTCCATGTCGGGCAAGTCGTAGGTGATCTCTTCGTCCCCGCGCTTCCGGGCCACGAAGGACGGGATGTAGTCCATCGGGCCGGGGCGGTAGAGGGCGTTCATGGCGATGAGATCTTCGAAGCGCTGCGGCTGCAGCTTGATCAGCCATTCGATCATGCCCTGGGATTCAAACTGGAAGATGCTCTTGGTGTCGCCGCGGCTGTAGAGGTCGTACACGGCGGGATCGTCGATGGGAATCTGCTCGATGTCGATGTCCCGGCTGGTGGCGCATTTGATGTCGGCGAGGCATTCCTTGATGATGGACAGGGTCCGGAGCCCGAGGAAGTCCATCTT
>CABTXO010000043.1 GCA_902488725.1 uncultured Bacteroidales bacterium | reverse complement strand
CGTCCTTGTCGTTCCCCGGGTCGCTTCTGTAATTCCTGTCAGCAACTGCCAGGGCGTTTTCCAGCCGCCCGTTGCGCTGATAGTGCGCGATGTGCTCCTTCCCGATGCGCCAGTCTGCAGGGGCGAGCTTTTCCGCCGCCAGCAGATCTCGCAGCCGGTCTTCTCCCTGTTTCATCCGGGCCCGCACCACGAACAAGGGTGCGAAATCCGCTTCTCCGCAGGCATCCAGCAATGCGACGGCCTCCTGTCTCTTACCCAGTGAAGCTTTCAGCAGCGCGCTGTAGTACTTGTTTTTCCAGGAAGGATGCTGCGTTGATGCCCATTCCAGGCAGGTCAATGTCTGCAGGCGGTGGGGGAATACGAAAGCCGGGGATGCCGCTTCCGCAATCTCAAGGTGCCTGGCCGCCGGGGCTTCCTGGCCGAGTCTGTGCAGACAGTAGGCCCGATGGTACTCGATCAGCGGATGGTCCGGGGCCAGCCCCAGCACCTCTTCGACATCGTTCCAACGCTGCAGCGTCGCGTAATGTTCCGCGATTTCCAGATAGTTCTCATGCGGCAGTTCGTTTTGGATTGTCTGCTGAAATGCGGACTTGTCACGGTCGCTGTGCGAGAGCAGGTATTTCTCAAATGCTGCGAAATGATCCAGAGGATGCCTGTCGAGAACGGCATCGATTTCGATTTCCGCTTTTTTTGTTTGGCCGGTAATGCGATAGAGACAGATCAACAGGTCTTTCGGGAAAACTTTCCTGCTGTCGCAGGAAAGACTTTCCCGCCAGCAGGATTCTGCCTTTTCGAAGTTGCCTTCCAGGAAGCAGCATTGCCCCAAGCCGATCAAGGCGGCTCCCCGGTCCGCAGCGGAGCAGCAGGCCAGCGAGAAACCCTCCTTGGCATCCAGCATTTTTCCCAGCCGGAACTGTGCCGTCGCATAAAGATAGTTGGAGGATCCGTCGTACGTGTCCAGGCGGAGTGCCCGCTTGCAGTAGGACAAGGCTTCTTCATTGTCGCCGCGGCGGAGACAAAGCAGTCCCATGCAGCGCAGGGAGGGAAGGAAGTCGGGATCCTTTTCGAGGGAACGCGCCAGGCAGTCCGCAGCTTTGTCGAGCTGCTTCTGGTTCAGCCACTGTTCCCCTTGCACATATAGCCCGTAGACGCTGTTCCAGTCGAAGTCGTCCGGCAGCGTCAGCGGCCGCTCGACGGGCGTCCCGTCCGTCCGCGGGTCATAGACCAAGCGGTGCGCCCCGATCTCCACCGACAGGTCTTCCAGCTCGGCAGCCGGCAGATCCTGCTCTACGCTCCAGGTCTCCAGCACATCCAGATCCAGGATGCCCGAATAGACGGTCTTCCCGGCTGACCGTATCTCGATCGGCTCCTGCACCCGCTGCAGCGGGCAGAAGGAGACGGTCAGTTTTTCCCCCTCCCGGCTCAGATGGAGCGTCCCCAGCGGATTCATCTTGGTGATGCCGCCCGTGCCTTTTACGGGCGCCCAGTACTCTTTCCAGGTCTCGGATCCGTACGGGGCGAATTGCGGATGCTTGAAAGGGGTGCGGGCGCTGGCGGTGCCCGGCTGGTTGAACAGCCTTCCGGACTGCAGTTCCACATACTGTCCGTCATCGTCGGTCAGCAGATCTTTCCAGATCATGCTGGATTCCGACAGCCCCCAGATGAATATCTTTCTCCCCAGTTTTTCTTCATAGGGGACGTAGTGCGCCGACCCGTAGTCCCGGTCGTGCAGATAGGCCCCATAGAAATCGGCATAGCTTCCCAGCACATGGTAGGACTTCGAGCCCCCGAAGGCGTTGTTCCGGTACCAGGAAAGATCCCGGCCCTCGGCATCCTTTGGATACGGGTGCGCATCCCCGCCGTGGCCGATGTAGGCGCTGCCCGGAAAGATCATCTCCATGTCTTTTCCCTCGTGGTAGGCCGCGTTCGACCAGCTGTAGAAGGGCTGCCCGAGTCCCGAACTGTTCTCCCAGCTGGCCTGCGTGGTGAAATAGGCCTTGTCTTTCGGAAGGTTGATCTCCACCGTCCAGCGGGTGCCCGTCATCAATTCCAGGGCCCCCACGAAGCAGCTCGCGCTTCCGTCCTCGTTTTCACGCAGCACGTAGTCGACCGGCGTGGCCGTCGTCGGGACGTGCCCGATCAACCCGAAATTGAATTCCACGCCGCCCGAAGTCCAGGGGCCGCGCATGGAAATGTCCCGGAATTTGACCACGTGGTTATAGTAAATGAAAGGGTTCCTCGTGGATTTTTCAATGGCTCCCCATACCTTGCCCCCGATTTCAGGAGCAATGGTGACTTTGATGTAGTCGTTTTCCATTTCCACCATCGTCCACTCCCGGTCCGTCCCCTCGGCTTCGTAGCCGTCGAAACGGAAATACGGATAGATGCTGCTGGAAGGGGCTGCCACCGGGTCCGGATCGGAGAACTGATATGTTTTCATCGTCATCTTCACCTCCCGGACGGTGGCGTTGTTTTGTGCGTACGCCACTGCGGAGACGGCGAGAAGTCCGGTTGTCAGGCAATATCCCAGCAGGATGTGCATCTCGTGTTTACGCGTCATGTCAATGTTTTTTTGTATTGTATGCTTTCGTTTTTTCATGCAGGATCGCCTCGGCGATCTTTCTCCTGTATTCCAGGATGTCTTTGGGATTTTTTGAATAGTGCTTTTCGTCGGCGTAGATCGCGTCGGGGATGTCGAGCAATCGTGCCGCTTCTTCCGACAGGTTGCCTTTGATTCGGTTTTTGCGGTGCACGAGTTTTTCGAGCGTCACCAAATATTCATAGTCTTCGATTCCGTCGCGAAGCAGTTCCAGGCGCAGCGAAGGCACAGGATAGCCGGTGTAGGTCCTTGCGTCGTTGTCCGGGTCTCTGTTCAGCGGATAGAAGAAGCGTCCGTCGCCGTTGCCCCACGGAAGCTGTACCCCCAGCGGCACCTGATAGGCGGAACAGTACGACATCGGGTCTTCCCAGGGATTCTGCAGATAGCCGACGGGCGAGGCTGCATCCGAATTCCAGTAGTTGGTCGCCCAGACCAGGATTCCCTTCAGACGGTGCTTGTAAGAGCCCCATAGCCACATGCGCAGATTAATGGCATCGTGATCGATAAAAAGTGTGATCCAAGGCGCTCTGGGCCATGTACAGAGGTACGACCAATATTCCAATCCTTTCTCGTTCATCCGCTTCACCCTGTCATGATCAAGCTTGTTCCAGATCGTGCAGCTGATATCGGTCACATCCGACAGATCGGGACCATCCACATTTTCCGTGAGGAAGGTCGTCAGTTTCGGGGCGTACCGCTTGACGAGGGCGTTCGTCTCACGGACGAAAGGGTAGTCCTTCTCGCCGGGTTCGTCGAACCAGTAGATGTATTCCTTCCCCAGCCAGCCGCTTTTCTCCAGATTCTCCTGAATCTGTCCGAGATAGCGCTGCATCAGCCGGTTGTAGGCATCGGTACCTTGCTTGAAGCCGGAGAACACCCCTTCCGTCCGGCTGACGAAGGTTCCGCCTCCCAGCCCTTTCAGCGGCAGGTTGTAGCCGGTGAAGCCATATTCGTCAAAATACCGTTTCCCGGCCGCGTTGAATGCCGTGAAATCCATCCGGATGTCGATGTCATCCAGGTTGATCTCGAAATTGCCGGGGCGGAATGCGTTGCTCCCGGACTGTACGTCCGTCAGCTGCAGGTCGTCGAACCAGACCGTGCCGGTCTTTTCCCCGGCAGCGCTGCGGAGGGCCGGGAACAGCCGGATCTTCACGAACTTCGTCTCGCTGTCCATACGGCCGAGATCCAGTTCCCGGCGTTCCCATTCCGTCTGTCCTTTGAAGCGCTCCGAACGGTTGCCGAACACGATCAGCTTCTTCTCGGCGTTGTAGGTCTCGACGCAGACCTGGTAGTCCTGGTCCTCCGTCATCGAGCGGGCGGTCCAGGCGAGCTTGTAGGCGTTGCCGGATCGCACCGGGATCAGATCGACGGTGGAGCCTTCCGCGCAGGAAGTCGCCGAGCGGTCCTCGATCCGGTAGGAATATTCTCCTTCGCACTTGATCCTCTCATCGAAATACCCCCCGCTCCAGGCCACGCCGGAGAGGGTCTCCCGGATCGGCGCGAACACAAAGGGATCGTAGGGAGAGATCTTGTAGTCCCGGAAGGCCCGCATGTAGTTTTCGAACGCCTCCCGTTCTTCTTCCGGAGTGTGAAGATGCTCGTAGGCCTTGACGTCGCCGAAGTAGAAACCGAAGCCGGACCGAATGGAGGGGGTTTGCGGCAAGGTGAAGTCCCACACATGCAGCCGGAGGGGGAAGGTGGCCTCCCAGCCGTCCGCGCTCAGCCGGACTTCACCGGAATAATCCCCGGCAGGGGCGTCCGCAGGTGTCTTCACCGTGATCCAGAAGGGCTGGTTTTCCATCGGGGTCAGCGTCCCGGGCGCATCGTAAGGCGGCAGCGGATCGGGCCACCATCCGGCATAGCCGTAGGCGTCGGTCGCTTTTTTCACATGCACGTACTCCACTTTCCGGATGGTGATGTGGCTATTGTCGATCCTGTTCCCTTCCCGGTCTTGCAAATCCCGTACGGCGACCCGGAAATTTTCCATTCTTGCCGCTGGCTTGACCACCAGGATGAATGATTCGAACTCATTTTTTGCCGACAGGAGGCTGACTTCGCTTCCCCTGTCCTGCGGAAGCGGGGCATCCCGCATCACTTTGTAGGCGGCTTCCGCCCACCAGACGCTGCAGGTGGCGCCCGACTCAATCAGGTAGCCATAGCCTCCATCATTCAGATGGTTGGGATCGGTTCTGGATGCTTCTTGTGCAAAGGCTGCGGAAGCAGCCACGACCATGATCGATAGAAGCAGTATTTTTTTCATCTCCTTTTATGGGATTTTTATTCAATCTGGCTTTTATACGACAAAATCATCCGGGAAATGAAGATCCTGCGTCACGGCCCCTCCGTTGAGACGGATCCAGGAACGGAAAGATGTCCTCTCTTCATAGACCTCCATCACGCGTGCGCCGTTCGGCTTCAAATCGTTATAGACCGTGTCGCAACCGCTGAACCGGCCATAGACGAAGAACAGCTTGTTCCAGTAAACGGCATAATCGTTATTGTGGTCATGCCCCACAAACATCGCCTGTACATCCCCCATCTCTTTCATGGAGACAAACATTCCGGAGTTGATTCTGGGACAGCAGATCATTTCCTTGCGCGTCCCTGCGACTTTACCGTTTCTCGCATCGAACGTGGCCTCTTCATGCTCCGGCAGCGGAATGTGGAAGAAAGCGAATGCAGGAACGGGCTTTCCCCCATTCTTCTGCGTATATTCCGCGCTTTTTTTGCGGTACCATGCGATCTGATCGAAATGAATATGGCCGTACGTGTCGGGAATGTCGGGTATGGTGGCTCCTCGGTTGGAGTCAAGAATGTACAGCAGCCTTCGTGTCTTCTTGTCCTTGGGTGAATCAAGGGCTATCACAGAGTTGCTCGCGCCGTAGATTCCATCCGTCCTCGTGTTCAGGTTGTACGGCATGGACATGACGATGTCGAGCATCTCCCGGCGGGATTTTCCGAATTCTTCATCATGATTGCCAAATGCGACTGCAAAAGGTATTTTCCTGTCGACGATCGGTTGCAGGATTTCACGGGCCGAGGCTTCGGCCGGTTCCCCGAAAATCACATCTCCGGTGTGAATCACCAAATCGGGCTTTTCAAGATCCAGCATCTGGTTGACATTCTCCAACGCACGCTTCGATCTCGGATCTCCCGCAATATAATGGGTATCGGTGAACTGGAGTATTTTAAATGTTCCGTCCTCCTTGAAATAGAGCCGTTTATCCAGTGCCTGTTTCGTGCCGTCAGAAGGCATGGGCCAATTTCTCGAATAAACGTCTGTCGCCGCTACACCGGCAATGCCGGCAGCGATCGAACTTTTGATGAAAGATCTTCTATCCATTTCTTGTTTATGTTTAACGTTGTTCATGTGTATCCTTCGTTCTTCAGCAGCGCTTGCAAGCCGGCCGTGTCATCGTGAATCCCATCGCCTTTGACGCCCGGAACATCCAAAGCGAAACGTGAGAGGGGACAGCCTGATGAAGTTTCCTCGTTTCATCGGTTTTGTTCCAGTCCGTTGCACCTTCTTGCTGTGTTCTGGCGAATAAGGCTTACTTCCGCTCGTAAAAACGGACCCGGTCGATATGCATCTCCGCATGCGAATGCAGGTCGATCAGCGAACCGGGGCGGTATCGTTCCATGATTTTCCGCATCGTCCGGATGTGCCTGCCTTAAAAATCCGGTCTGCAAACCGGATGAATTCCGTCCAGTCCGCGAGGATCATGTCGTGCCCGCCGCTCCGGTTGTGGAAGCCCAGCGGCGCGGAAATGACCTGGCGGTTTGTCGGAGGCATCTTGCCCGGGAGCCGGGTTCTCTGCCCGTACAGCCTGAAGACCGGCTGCGCCTCCCGGAGCGCCAGATACTGCCCCTTGGGGTCTGCCCATCCGTCTTCCGCCGCGCTTGCCACATACACCGCTCTGGGTGCCATGAGGGCGAGCAGCATGTGCTGATCCACCGGAAGCTGCGCCTCCCGGTCGGCGTAGGCGTGGTATCCCGGGACGAACCAGTGCGGAAACGCTTCGGAGATGATGCGCACGGTCTCGCCGTAATTCCTTCTGGCGATTTTCGCTCCGGAGCTGCCGGAGTCATTGGAAATCGCGATGGCGAACCGTTGATCCTGGGCTCCGCACCAGAGCGCCGCCTTTCCGCCCCGGGAATGCCCCGCCACGGCCACCTTCGCGGCATCGATGTCCGGATCGGTCGCGAGATAGTCGAGCACCCGCGAGGCCCCCCATCCCCAGGCACCCAGCGCGCGCATGCCGTCCGGCATGTCCAGCTGTTCGGGATAGAGTTTCCGCAGCACCTCGTCGGCAAAGGTCGTCGTGTCGTCGGGAGCGACATCCAGGACATCGAAGCCCGCCAAGGCGTACCCCGCTCCGGTGACTTCCTCCGCCGGCCAGAAGTCATCCCTGTTTTTCCGGGTCGGATCCATCGTCTCCATGCCCCGGTGGTTGATGACCAGAAAGGCGGGAACCGGCTTCTGGGGACGGTTCGGGACGAATATGACCGCATGGATGGTGATTGCGTTTCCGCTTCTCGTCACGGTGATGTCCACTTCTTTCAGGGTGGCGCTTCCCTGCAGCGCCTCCTGGTCTTCGTGGACTTTCCGGAAACAAATGCCCTCGAAGTCCCGGGGCACCTGCCCGTAGACATGCTCCTCGAACAGGTGCAGGAGTTCAGGTCTTCGCGTCTGCTCCCATTCCCCGGACGAAGTGATGCGCTCTCCGGCGGCATCGACGAGCAGCGGCGGCAGCGTGTAGCTTCCGGCATTGCGCTCGTCGTAGTTGACGTTCTGGGCTGCTAGCAGCGCAGGGAGCAGGACGGCAAGCGCCAGGACGGTCAGATCGTAATGAACTCGATTCATATGAGATGGTAATAACAGTTGCCGATCAAGTTGCTTCCCCGTTTCTGAAGCACTGCACGATCCGTTCTTTGGAGGCGTCTCCCATTTTCAGATACCGGCGCTTTCCCACCGGAACGACGATCCCTTTTTTCGAGCCGGAGATCAGGGGTATCTCCTGTCCCAGGCTTTCGTACAGCTCCACCCGAGTCCGGCGGCGCAGATGATTGAGCGCGACATGCTTGGACAGGATGAACAAGTAACTGTCCATATGCTCGATCTCCTTCCGCCGTTTCATGCTCTTCCAGAGCGCGACGAACACGTCCGACGTCAGTTCTTCACATTCCTGCTCGTCGCGGACGAACAGGGAAATGAACCGGAAGACCTTGTCCTTGTAGGCTTCGACCGTCCTCCGGAACGCAACCTCTGCGTCCGTCCCGAAAAGGCATCGGTGTGCTCCGTTGAAAGACATGTCGCGTCGGAAACTGAAACCAGCCTGACAGTGCAACGTCACTGCCGCAGGTAAATATACACATTTTTTCCGATTCGCAATCTCCAGAATCCCTCCTGGAGCAGTTCACTTGCGAGGAATCCTAGCCGAGGAATCCCAGGAGGATGCCGGCCGCGACGGCGGAACCGATGACGCCGGCCACGTTCGGCCCCATGGCGTGCATCAGGAGGTGGTTGTTCGGATCCGATTCCCGTCCCACGATCTCCGACACGCGCGCACTGTCCGGCACGGCGGAAACGCCGGCATTGCCGATCAGCGGGTTGATCTTGCGGTCACCGTGCAGGAACAGGTTCCAGAACTTGACGAAGCTCACGCCGGCGGCGGTCGCGATGATGAAGGACAGTAGTCCCAGGCCGAAAATTTTCAGGGAAGCGCCTGTCAGGAACTTGTCCGCCTGCGTGGAGGCGCCGACGGTCAGTCCGATCAGGGTGGTGACCGTGTCGATCAGCGGACCGCGGGCCGTCTCCGCCAGCCGGCGGGTCACGCCGCTTTCCTTCAGCAGGTTGCCGAAGAAGAGCATGCCCAGCAGGGGGAGCCCCGACGGCACGATGAAGGCCGTCAGGAGGAAGCCGATGATCGGGAAGACGATCTTCTCCTTCGGATTGACCTTGCGCGGGACGGGCATCCGGATGAGGCGTTCCTTCTTCGTGGTCAGCAGCAGCATGATCGGCCGCTGGATCACTGGCACGAGGGCCATGTAGGAATAGGCGCTCACGGCGATCGCACCCATCAGGTCCGGGGCGAGCTGCGAAGACAGGAAGATGGCGGTAGGACCGTCCGCGCCGCCGATGATGCCGATGGCGCCGGCCTGGTTCGGGTCGAACCCCCAGAGCAGGGCGAGCAGGTAGGCACCGAAGATGCCCAGCTGCGCCGCCGCGCCGATGAGCAGCAGCCGGGGCTGGGAGATCAAGGCCGAAAAGTCGGTCATCGCACCGATGCCGAGGAAGATCAGCGGGGGATACCAGCCCTGCTTGACGCCCTGGTACAGGGTGTTGAGCACGGAACCGTCCTCGTAGACGCCGATGTTCAGGCCGGGGAACAGCGGGATGTTCCCGATGATCATGCCGAATCCGATCGGGACCAGCAGCAGCGGCTCCCACTCTTTCCAGATGGCGATGGTGATGAACCCGACTCCGATCAGGATCATCACGAGGTTCATCCAGCTTGCGTTGGCAAAACCGGTGAAATGCCAGAATTGCTCGAGGCTTTCAATGACTGTGTCCATGCCGTCAGCCGATCTTGACGACGGGGGCTCCTTCGAGTACGGAATCACCCTTGTTCACGAGCACGGCCGTGACCGTGCCGGCTGCCGGGGTCTGGATTTCGTTCTCCATCTTCATGGCTTCGATCACGGCGACCTTCTGGCCGGCCTTCACGGTATCCCCGACTTTGACGGAGACCTCGATGATCACGCCCGGAAGGGGGGATTCCACCGCCTTGCCTTCACCGGAAGGCTGTGCGGCGGGCGCGGAAGCGGCCGGGGCGGGGGCCGCCGCCGG
>CABTXO010000042.1 GCA_902488725.1 uncultured Bacteroidales bacterium | reverse complement strand
TTCCACCGCTAGGTCCGACCTGCGCGGTGATCGTTCCCTTGTGCTTTTCCACCAATGTTTTCGTGTAATGCAGACCGATTCCGTTTCCGCTGTAATCGGGCGATCCGTTGACGATGCGGTACCGGACGAACAGGTCGTCGAGTTTATCGGCGGGAATGCCTTCTCCCGTGTCGGAAACGGAGATTTCGAGGTACCCCTCCCGGCAGGAGGAGCCGATGGTCACCTTGCCGTCGGCGGGAGTGTGCTTGATGGCATTTGAAAGCAGGTTGTAGAGAATTTTTTCAACCTTGTCCGCATCCGCCCAGAGCATCAGCCTTGACGTGTGGGGACGGAACTCGAGCCGGATGCTTTTCTGCTCCGCGACATAGAGGAATGATTCATGAATTCCGGAAAGCAGCGCAATGATGTCGATTTCGTTGACATGCAGCGAAAGAACGCCGTTCTCGATCTTGACGGAATCCATCAACTGGTTGATCAGCTGGTGCATCCGGTGGGCGTTCCTGTCCGCCACGATCATATATTTTTTCCCGGATTCGCTGACACAGCCATCCTTCATGAGTTTCTCCAGGGGGGCCGAAATGAGCGCCAGCGGAGTCCGGAGTTCATGAGAAATGTTGGTGAAGAAGGTGATCTTCATTTTCGCGATCTCTTTTTCACGCTCTTTTTCATTGTGCTCCATTTCCGCGCGTTGCTTGTTGAGTTTGGCGTTCAGGAAAGTTCTGAGCAGGAAGAACACCAGAATGGAAAGCAGGATTGAATAGCCCGTCCAGGCTTCCCAAGTGAACCAGGGTGCGGGTTTCACGGTGATTCCCAGCGTCGCCGGGACTGCGCTTTCAACCCCCTCCGCATTTATCGCGCTTACCTCAAATCTATATTTGCCTGGCGGGAGATTGGAGTAGGACGCTCTGCGGTGCGTGCCGACGTAATTCCAACGACTGTCGAAGCCTTCCAGCCGGTATTTGTAAGTCAAATTATTGGATGTGAAGAAGTCAATGCCTGCATAGTCCAGCGAGATCATTCTTTGTCTGTGATTCAAGACGATCGCGTCCGTGAACAGGATGCTCTTCGACAGGACGGACCCTTCGGCAGCCGGCCGAACGCTCCGATTGAAGATCTTCAGATCTTCGATGTGGATAAGAGGAGGGGCGCTGCTTGAAACGAAATCGGAAGGATTGAAAAAGGTCAGCCCATGGTTGCCGCCGAAGAATATCGACCCGTCCGCAGTCCTGCAGCCGGATTTTTCGTGGAATTGATTTCCGGGAAGGACGTTCGCACTGAAATAGTTCGTGACGGAATAGCCCTCAGCCGCAGGTCTCAACTTTGATATTCCATGCGAAGTGCTGCACCAGATGTTCCCGTTGAAATCTTCTTGGAAACACAGGATGTTGTTGCTGGGAAGTCCGTCGGCGACGGAAAGCCTGACATGCTGACCGGACGAGCGGCAGAGCAGGCCGTTCCCGTAGCTTCCCAGCCAAAGCCGGTCCCGGCTGTCTTTGAACAGCGTGATGGCCGTTCTGGAAACCTGGAGGTCTTCATCCGGGAAATTCACCGATGTCGGTGTCGCGTCCCCCTTCTTCATGGCGTAGATGCCATTCCCGTAGGCGGAAAACAACAGAGATCCCGTGCCCGTCAGAAGGATGTCCGTAACATTGAAAGCTGAAGTGGAATCAATCATCTCGATGTCGTAGTCAGCCGTCATTTTGAACAAACCTTTCCATGTGCCGATCCAGAAGTCATGGTCGGAATCTTCCTTGATGACCCGGACATTGTTGATGTCGATCCTTTTTTCGAAATGGATATCTCCCCTTGGCGTGACGGTTGCGATGATCATTTGGGATTGGAAGGCGACCCATACCCGGTTGCGGGAATCGATGAAGACGACTTCCAAAAATTCGTTGCCGTCCGGGAGAAGGTCGGAGGGGCTGAAGCGATCGAATCCTCCATCCCTTGAATATCGGAAAAGACCGTTGTAGCGAGTGCCGATCCAAAGATTCTGACGATGATCTTCCACGACCCGGGTGACGAACTTGTCCTCGATTTCGTCGCTGACCTTCTTGTCCGGATTGAAATAGTCCGACTGTTTGTTGCCGATCACGATCCCCTTGTCGTAGGTTCCGACCCAGACATTTTTCTGCCGGTCCAGATAGCAGGTATGCAGTTGCGCGGAATTGCGCGGATTGAAGCGCGAAGGGGTGTTGTGCGAGAGCCTCTTGGTCATCATGTCGTACAGAAAGAATCCTTCGGTTTCCGTTCCGATCATGATTTTCAGCGGTTCGATTTCTTTGATGAATGTGATGTGTGATTTGTCCATTCCGTTCCGGCCGGAGACAGGAAAAGTCGGAAAGCTGAAAGAAAAAGTGTCGGGATTGAATAGAATGATGCCGTTGTTCGTTCCCAGCCACCATATTCCCCGGGGATCGGAATACATGCACGTGACATGCCTGGCACCCGGGACTGAAACATATTCCCAGGAAGCGCCATGCTTTTTGACCGCCAGGCCTTGTCTGTCGTCCAGCCCCATCCACAAATGCCCGCTTGCGTCTTCCCAGAGTTGTTTGACACTTTTTTCCGGCCCCGACATGTTGACGGTGACCCCGGCTTCGTCGATCACGCCCGGCCCTAGCGGTGTCGCTGTCCAGATCTGCCCGGAGCAGTCTTCGAAAAAACCGTATGTCGCAGCGTCGGCGGGAGTGCCGGGGTACTTGATGAATGTCTCTGAATCAAAGTCGTATCGGCACACTCCAGATGCTGTTCCGACCCAGAGATGCCGGGCGGAGTCTATGAAAAGCGAAAAAACGAAGTCATCGGGCAATGACTCCGGGCGGGCTGCATCATGCAGGAACTGCTGGAACTCATAACCGTTGAACCGGTTCAGGCCGCCGAGCGTCGCAATCCACATATAGCCCAGCGAATCTTGGGCGAAGGCGTTGACATCCTGAAGTGAAAGACTCTCGGACAAGGTCGATTCCCGCGGGATTTGGGCCGGGCACGGGGGGATAAACATCAATGAAAAGAGGCTGTGCATCGCACACATGGACAGGATTCTCTTCAGGGATTTGTTCATCTCGATCGTGATTTTCAACAAAATTAGCAAGAAATAGCGGCAGGTGTTTCTTTTTCTGCAATAATATCGGAAAGTTCAAAAAATAGAACGGAAAGTACAAGAATCCGGGGAAGATTAATCGCTAATTTTGTGTACGTAACAACCAATCATAAGAAACTGTGCCATGTTCTGCAGATTTCGTCTATTGCTTTGCATCCTTTGTTCAGCCGGGTGCGTGTCCACCCTCTACGCCGCGGACGCTTCTGAAATCAATCTGACTGGTCTGGAATGCAATTATCAGACAGAACCGCTCGGGATCGATGACGCTCGTCCCCAGTTGAGCTGGCGCATGGTCTCCAATTGCAGGAACACAATGCAGGCCGCCTACCAGGTGCTGGTGTCCAGTTCCTTGGAATTGCTTGCCGCGAACACGGGCGATATGTGGGACAGTGGAAGACAAGCCTCCTCCCGGTCGGCGGGGGTGATCTACCAAGGGCAGGAATTGAAGAGCCGCGGTCGATATTTCTGGAAGGTCCGGGCATGGACCGATGACAAGACGGCCACGGACTGGTCCGAGCCCGCCTCCTTCGAGATGGGGCTTCTTCATGAGCGTGACTGGGCCGGTGGATGGATCGGTTATGCGGGCGGGATGCCCGGCCGGGTGATTTGTTTCAAGAATACCTTCGCGCCCGGAAAGAAAGTGAAAAAGGCGAGAGTCTACATCGCGGGCTTGGGCTTCTACGAGTTGGAAATCAATCATCAGAAAATCGGGAAGCATGTCCTGGATCCCGCGCAAAGCACTTACAGCAAGCGCGTCTACTATGCGACCTATGATGTCTCCGACCGTTTCGCCGACAGCGGCCCGAACACGATCGTGGTGACGGTCGCACCCGGCTGGTACGGCACCCCGAGACTGCGCTTCCAGATGCATGCCCTGCTCGAAGATGACTCCGAGATTCTTGTGACATCCAATGAGATGCGCGCCATCACGACCGGATCTACGCTGTACTCCAGCGTGTTTGACGGGGAACAATACGATGCGCGTGCGGAAAACCCCGAGACCTACGTCCCCCACCTTCCCCGCGGTTTGATGAACAAGGTGTGGGGCTTTGCCTACAACACGGACGAGCCCGTCGGCAGGATGGTGTCGCAGCAGGTGGAACCGATCGAGGTCGTGGAGACGTTGGAGCCGGTTTCCATAACGGAGCCGCTGCCGAATGTCTATGTCGCCGATGCGGGAAGAAATTTGGCCGGATGGGCCGCGTTGCGTGTCACCGGCATGGCGGGGAAGAAAGCGACGCTCCGTTTTGCGGAGACTGTTCGCGACAACGGTCTTGTCAACCAGGACAACCTCCGGAACGCCAAGGCGGAGGACAGTTTCATTCTTGACACCGACGAGCCCCGGTTCTGGGAGCCGAGATTTACGTATCACGGGTTCCGCTTCGTGCAGATTGAAGGACTGGACAAGGCTCCTTCACGGGAAGACATCCGGATCAAGGTCGTCCGCTCGGCCGTTAAATCCACCGGAAGATTCACGTGCAGCAATCCGCTGCTCAACGACATCCATCGGATGGTGGTCAACACGGAGGCCTCCAACCTGTACAGCGTGCCCACGGACTGTCCCCAGCGTGACGAGCGCATGGGGTGGCTGAATGACTTGACGGTCCGGATCGACCAGGCGATCTACAATTTTGACATGTCCCGGTTCTATCCGAAGTTTTTTCTCGATATCGTGGACACCCAGCATGCGGACGGCACCATCACCTGTGTCGCGCCGTTCCGTTTCGGAAACCGGCCCGCCGATCCCGTCTGCGCCAGCTTCCTGCTGCTGGCCTACCGATGCTACACGTTCTACGGCAACAAGGCGTTGATTGAAGGTTACTTTGATTCGATGAAGGGCTGGGTGGACTACCTGAATTCCCGGACCGAAGGCGGCATCGTGGATTACAGCTACTATGGAGACTGGTGCCCTCCGCGCGAGTTCCTGGTGAACGAGGCTACCGGTGTGTCGAAGTACACCCCCGGCCGGATGATCTCCACCGGCTACCTCTATTACTGTGCGAAGATACTTTCGCAGATGGCCGCCGTGATCGGCCGTTCCGACGATGCGGCGCGGTATTCCGGCCTCGCCGAGCAGACCGGTGCCGCCTTCAACCGTGAATATTGGGATGAGTCCAAGGGGGGCTACGCTTCCAATAACCAGGCAAGCAACTCCTTCGCTTTGTTCCTCGGCCTCGTGCCCGAAAAGAACGTCCGGCGCGTCGTCGACAATCTCGTCGCCGATGTGAAAGCGCACGACTATCATCTCACGACCGGCAATCTCTGTACGAAATACCTGCTCGAAATGCTGACGGAGCACGGCCACAAGGAAGCCGCCTACAAGATCGCGACGCAGATGACCTATCCGGGCTGGGGATTCATGCTGGCCCATCGCGCGACCACCCTGTGGGAGCGTTGGGAATATCTGACCGGCGATGCGATGAACTCCCACAACCATCCGATGATGGGTTCCGTGGGATCGTGGTTCTATAAGTACGTCGCCGGCATCAATCCCGATTTCGACAAGCCCGCCTTCGAGCATTTCACGGTCCGTCCGTACATATTCAATGATCTGGAATCTGCCGAAGGGGAGTTGGACACGGTCAAGGGAATCGTCCGGAGTGCCTGGAGGAAGAAGGGACGTGCCCTGTTCCTGGACGTGACCGTTCCGGCGAACGCGCAAGCTACCGTCTATGTGCCTTCTTCCAAGGGGGACGCCGTCCACGAAGTGGGATCGGGAGAATACCATTTCAAATCAATCCTGAAATAAGGAATGTTCCATACAAAATCGTCAAACAATTCAACAACCACAAAAATGAAAAAAGTAGCAGACAAACAGATTCTGATGGCCGCTGATTTCGCCGGCTATCCGCTCAAGGAAGCGATCAAGGACTATCTTGAAAAGAAGGGCTGGACGGTGACCGATGTCGGCGTGAAGGCGGATTCGGACCCCGAAGACACGGAACTCATGTTCCATCGCATCGGCCTTCGCGTGGGCGCGATGATCACCGAGAAGGAATTTGAAAGAGCGCTCATCTTCTGCGGAACCGGGATGGGGATCCACATCGCCGCGAGCAAGTGCCCGGGCGTCCACGCCGGTGTCGTCGAATCCGTCCCCGCCGCCTTCAGGGCCATTACCGGAAACGGTGTGAACGTGCTCGCGATGGGAGCTTTCTATGTGACACCGGAATTGGGCAAGCAGTGCGCCGACGCTTTCCTGTACAACGACTTCGGCAGTGGCTGGGAATGGTGGCCGGACTTCGACAAGTTCCATCGGATCGCCATTGACGAACTCAATGCCTTCAATTACGAGGAATATAAGGCAAACGGATTCAAAGTCAAGCATCTCGGAGATTGTCACTGCGAACTTTATGACCGCCCGGAAGGCTTTTCCAGCGTTCCGCTGATGGTCAAGCGGTAGGATCTCGAGCCATTCGCCATGATATTTCTCGGACTGCTCATCATCGCCATCGGAGCATTCTGCCAGGCAAGCAGCTATGTTCCCATCAACAAAGTCAGGGACTGGAGCTGGGAATCCTATTGGATGGTCCAGGGTGTGTTCGCTTGGCTGGTTTTCCCGATCCTGGGAACCGTGCTTGCCATTCCTGCCGGATCCTCTCTCTTCGGGCTGTATGCCGCCCATTCCCCGGCTGCCATCAAGACGATTTTTTTCGGAATGCTCTGGGGGGTAGGCGGCTTGACCTTCGGACTCTCGATGCGGTATCTCGGCGTCGCCCTCGGACAGTCGGTGGCTTTGGGGCTCTGCTCCGGCCTTGGAACGATCCTCACGCCTCTTTTTACGGGTAACTCGGAAGATCTGACGGCTCCCGTCATCGTAGGCGTTCTCGTCATGCTGGTCGGCATCGCGGTTCTCGGCATCGCCGGTTCCCGGAAGGCTGCCGAAGTAAGTGACGACCAGAAGAAGGGCTCCGTCAAGGACTTCAACTTCGGGAAGGGAATTCTGGTAGCCGTGCTTTCGGGTTTCATGAGCTCCTGCTTCGCCATCGGCCTTGGTTTCGGAAGGCCGTTGGCATGGGAAGGCACCCCGGAAATTTTCAAGACGCTCCCTGCCGTCTTCCTGGTGACGTTTGGCGGTTTCCTGGTGAATGCGGCATACTGCCTTTTCCAGAATGCGAAAAACAAGACCTGGAAAGATTATTTGAAAGGGAATGTCTGGGGCAACAACTTGATTTTTTGCGCGCTTGCCGGCCTGCTCTGGTACAGCCAGTTTTTCGGGCTGTCGCTGGGAAAGGGGTTCCTGGCAGGTTCGACGGCCCTGCTTGCATTCAGCTGGAGCATCCTGATGTCTCTGGACGTCACGTTCTCCAATGTCTGGGGAATCCTTCTGAAGGAATGGAAAGGCTGCTCGAAAAAGACGGTTCGGGTGCTGCTGTACGGCCTAGTGATTCTGGTCATTTCTTGCTTCCTGCCGCAGCTGCTGGAGAAACTCTTCTGACGTGCCGCCGCTACGGGAGATGCTGCCTTCAATTCCTTCCGCCTGGAATTTCGGATTGTCCAGGATTCTGTGTAAATTTGATGTTCAATACTGGAAGTGACGATCAAGCAACTGCTGCATGAATATGGAAAAAGCTTTTTTCGCCGCGGATCTCGGTGCGACGAGCGGCCGCACGATGCTCGCGACTTTGTCGGACAAAGGTCTGGATCTGCAGGAGGTCAACCGGTTTCCGAATCACCTGCTGCGGATCGGAGAAAACGACTACTGGGACATTTTCGAACTGTACCGCAACATCCTGGAGGGCTTGAAGCTGGTTTCCGCGCAGGGAATCCGGCCGGTCTCCGTCGGTATCGACACCTGGGGGTGCGATTTCGCCTGTCTGGGTTCCGATGGCAAACTGCTCAGGCTTCCGTCCGCCTACCGCGACGGCTGGACGGCGGGGGCTCCGGAAAAATTCTTCAAAACCCTGCCGCTCGCAGAGCTCTATGGCAGGACGGGCATCCAGGTGATGAACTTCAACTCCGTCTTCCAGATGGACACGATGCGGCGCAAGGGCGACGCGGCGTTTGCTGCTGCGTCCAAGCTGCTGTTCATGCCGGACGCCCTTACCTATCTGCTGACGGGCGAGGCCGTCTGTGAATATTCCGTGGCCACCACCGGGCAGATCGTCGGGGCGGAAACGCGCCGGCTGGATCCTGCGGTCCTGAAGGCCTTGGGCCTGACGGAGGCGAACTTCGGCCGCTTCGTCCGCCCGGGCGAGGAGATTGGCTATCTCAGCCCCGGGATCCAGCGGCTGACTGGGCTGGGGCCCGTCCCCGTGATCGCCGTAGCGGAGCACGACACGGCGAGCGCGGTGGCGGCCGTCCCCGCCGAAAACGAGCATTTCGCCTACCTGAGCAGCGGCACCTGGTCGCTGATGGGTATCGAAAGCCCTGCACCGATCATCAACCTCGACACCCAGCTCCTCAACTTCACCAACGAAGGCGGCATCGAAGGAACGATCCGCTTCCTCAAGAACATCACGGGCCTGTGGCTGCTGGAACGCTGCCGGCCGGTGTGGAGGGCTGCCGGCCGGGAATATTCCTACGCCGAAATGGAGGCGGCCGCACGGGCTGCGGAAGACTTCCCCTCCACGGTGGACCCCGACGACCCGTGCTTCGCCAACCCCGCGGACATGGTCGAAGCCATCTGCTCCCGGCTCCGTGCGCAGGGAAAGCCCGTCCCGCAGACGGACGGCGAGCTGATCAGCTGCATCTACCACAGCCTCGTGTCCAAGTACGTGGACGTGATGGGCAGCCTGCGCCGCTTCGCCCCGTTCGAGATCCGGAAACTGCACGTCATCGGCGGGGGCTCAGCCAACGCCACCCTCAGCCAGTGGACGGCGGACGCGACGGGCATGCCCGTCGTGTGCGGACCGATGGAGGCGACGGCCATCGGCAACGTGATGGTGCAGGCCAAGGCGGCCGGACTCGTGAAAGACAGATGGGAGATGCGGCGCATCATCGCCGACACCTGCTCCGTCAAAACCTATTCTCCGCACAACGTATCAATCTAATATGAGACAACTGGATATCAATTTGATGCATCCCGCCGAGCAGCTCGCGCTGATCATCGGCCGGATCTACCGCACGGGCATGACGACCACCAGCGGCGGGAACCTTTCCATCCTGGACGACAACGGGGATCTCTGGATCACCCCGGCCTCCATCGACAAAGGATCGCTCAAGCCTTCCGACATCATGTGCGTCAAGCCGGACGGGACCGTCATCGGCCCGCACCGCCCTTCTTCCGAATATCCCTTTCACCGCGCGATCTACCGGATGAATCCGCAGGCGCGGTCCGTCATCCATGCCCATCCGGCCGGACTGGTGACCTTCAGCATCCTGCACCGGGTGCCCGACACGCGCATCCTGCCGCTGACGGCGCAGGTCTGCGGACCCG
>CABTXO010000041.1 GCA_902488725.1 uncultured Bacteroidales bacterium | reverse complement strand
CGGCGCCCGGTCCTCCGCCACGGGCTGCGGGAACGGGGCCTTCCAAAGCTGCCCCTCGCTGACCAGCGTGGGCGACCTGTCCTCCGTCACCGGCATCGGGAACAACGCCTTCCGAGGCTGCGCCGCACTGACCGAATTTGTATTGAGCGTCGCGGCACCTCCTCAACTGGGGAATGGCGCTTTCAACAGCACGACCTTCAACATCTACGTCCCCGACGCTGCTCTGGAGTCGTACAGGACGGCGACGAACTGGAGCAATTACGCATCGAGAATCCATCCGATGTCCGAACTAAACCATTGAGCATATGTACAGAAGACAAAGAGAAGACGGTACCTGGGAGTACTACAACGGCCGCTGGATCGAGACGGCCGCCGCGATGATAATGAACCCGACGGCGGAGACGCTGGCGGCGGAAGGATGGGAGGAATATGTCCCGGAACCCGTGGCCCCTCCGGAGCCTCAGCCCCGTACGGAGCCCGGCATGGAGGAGGTCCTGCTGGCCCTTAAGACGCTCTCCGCCGACAGGGTGCTGGCGCTCGACGACGGAGACGCGCGGACCGTCCCCGCGCTGTTCCCCTCGTGGGCCTCCCGCATCGGGACGGAACTCAGGGAGGGCGAGCGGCTGTGGTGGGACGGGGCGCTCTGGAAGGTCCGGCAGGCGCACACGGCGCAGGCGGACTGGACGCCGAGGGACACCCCGGCGCTCTACGCCGACGTGAGCGACCAGCTGGCCCCGGAGGCCGGGATGCAGGAAAACCCCATCCCGTGGAAATCCGGCATGACCGCATACAGTGGCAAGTACTACTCGGAGGACGGGAAGACCTACCGCTGCACGCGGGACAGCGGGAACCCGCTGTACTATGCCATCTCCGCGCTGGTCGGGCTGTACTTCGAGACGATCTAACATCCAATGACTATGGACTGGACTATCATCATTTCATCTCTCGTCACCTTCCTTGCCGGGGGCGGCATCGCCGGGGTCGTGTTCTGGCGCGCCGCAAGGCGCAAGGCCAACGCGGACGCGAGCCACGCGGAGGCGGATTCGGATTCCGTGGTCGTGGATTCGATGACCAAACTCGTCGAGAACCTGCAGGAGCAGGAGGACAAGTACCTCGCCCTCCTCGGCGAGAAGGACAAGCGCATCGAGGAGCTGTACACCGAGCGCAGGGCGATCCGCGACGAGACCCTAGCATCACAGTACATGATGTGCGTGAACATGGGGTGCGTGCTCCGCAAGCCTGTGCAGGGGCAGGGCCGCGGCTGGTACGCCGCCAACAGGGACGACCCCTCGCTCGGGGCAAACTATCTCCCCGTGAACCGCCTGCTGCAGCTGTACGGTAAGAACAAGGACGAGGAGGACATGCGCAAGTACATGTCCGGCCGGGACGGAGAGGAGGGGGCGCAATGAACATCAGCAAGGATTTCTCCTACAAGGAGTTCGAAGCCAGCGAAACCGCCGACCGCTACGGCATCACGAACGTCATCACCTCGTTCGAGGTGCGGGACGCGGTGAAGGCCCTCGTGCTGGAGGTGCTCCAGCCGCTCCGGGACGCATGGCGGAAGCCGATGCGTGTCAATTCCGGGTATAGATGCCCGAAACTCAACGCCCTCGTGAGCGGAGTGCCCACATCGCAGCACGTCAAGGGCGAGGCGGCCGACATCGGGACGGGAGACCAGACGGAGAGCTTCCGGCTGGCGAGGCTCGCCAAGACGCTCGGACTTCCCTATGACCAGATGATACTCTACCCCACGTTCGTACATTTCTCGCACCGTCTCCACGGGGCGCAGCGGAGACAAATCTTATATCACAAATCCTATAAAGGCAGAAAGATATGAAGGCTGCATTGCATTTCATCGGACGGCTGCTGGCGATCCTGTGGCAGCTTCCGCAGACGCTCGTCGGCATCGCGGCGAGCGTGTCCACGAGGGCGAAGTTCGGGCAC
The DNA here is from genome assembly GCA_902488725.1 of uncultured Bacteroidales bacterium. Taxonomy (GTDB): domain Bacteria; phylum Bacteroidota; class Bacteroidia; order Bacteroidales; family UBA932; genus Cryptobacteroides. Next base: position 7,540 of record CABTXO010000041.1, on the reverse strand, counting down.
CTGTACGGCATCAGGTTCTGGCAGACCGACCGGTTCCGCGGGGCCGTCACGCTCGGGGAGGTCATCATCGTGGGCAGGGTCGGGATGGACGGCCTGATGCTTACGGTCAGGCACGAGTACGGGCATGTCCGGCAGTCCAGGATGCTCGGCCCGCTCTACCTTCCTACGGTGGGCCTCTGGTCCGGAGTGCGGGCGTGGCTGAACCTCTACAGGCGCGGCCGCTATTACGACACGTGGACCGAGCGATGGGCCGACAGGCTGGGGGGCGTCACGAGGGACGCGGACGGGAACCGGATCCTGAAGCGTCCATGAGACAGATTGCCTCCGCTTTCCTCGCGCTGCTGATCTCGGTCGCCTGCAGTCCGAAGATCCTCTGGCGCACGGTCACGGAGTACCGCGACAGCCTCGTGCTGCGGACGGACACGGTGCGCATCCCCGTCCCGAGGGAGGTGTACGTGAACGTCGTCCCGGATCCCGACACCTCGCGTCTCCGCACCTCGTTCGCAGAGTCGGAAGCCTGGCTGGACACCGCCGCCATGCAGCTGCGGCATACCCTCCGGAACCGGGACACCGTCCTCCGGGCGGAGGTGGTCGTCAAGGACCGGATCATCACCCGGGACAGCGTCGTGTTCAGGGAAAGGGAGGTCCCGGTCGACAGAATCGTCAAGGTCGCGCCGAAGTCCTACTGGTGGCTGCTCGCCTGGGCGGTCCTCACGACCGCCGTCATCGCCGGAGTCCTGTTCGTCAAGTTCCGATCTTGAACAAATGTTCATTTGAGAATATCCACACCGCGCAGTTCCTGGCGGGCACGGGAATCGTCCCGACCCAAGTAGATGGCGGTCATCGCGAGACTGCTGTGATCCGCCTGCTGCTGCACGAAGGAGACGGGGACGCCGGAAGCGATCATATTCGTAACTCCGCTGTCTTTAAGCGAATAGAACTGTAAATCCATGCCGAAATTACATTCTTTGCGAACCACGTAGTTCCAAAAAGATGCTATCTTTCGGCTGCAGATCATCTTCTTTCCCGGCATAAAGTCGTATCCCGGGTGTTGTCCAAAAAGGTACAACTCGGGATTGGATAGATCCAGTCCTTGCAGGAATGGCAAAGCTGCATCCGGGATTGTACGATAAGAGTCGTGGTCATTCTTGGCGATTTCACTACGAATATGGACGATGGATTTGCTGAGGTCTATGTCTCGACATCGGAGCATGGCGATTTCTTTAGGCCTGACAAGACAGCAATAGCATAATATAACCATTGCGAGGTAAGGACGATTATTCTTTGCCAAAAAGCGCAGAAGGCATCCAAGCTCGTCTTCCGACAGGATGCGCCGGCTCTTTCTTGTAAGTCGTTTTGGTTTCGGCCTGATTCCATCAAACGGGTTGTCAGCTATGAATCCCTTTTCCTGCATCCAATTGAACAAGGTGTCGTAGAATCGGAGGTAGTTGTTGTAGGTGCGCGGAGAAATCCGTTCATCCTGCTCCACCTCGCGCATGTAGTCCCGCGCCACCTCCCGGGTGACGGACACGGCGAAGCTCCGGTCGCCGAATCCCTGACGCTCCAACCAGGACCGGAAGATCTTCACGAGCGAACGGTAGCTGCGCATGGAGTTGTCTTCCAGCTCCCTCCCCTTGACCTTCAGGAACATATCCAGTGCATCGAAGAGGCTTGCGTAGGACTTCGAGGCGGTACGCTCGATGAACGGGTTCCAGCCCAGTGACAGTTTCTCGGAATAGGCATCCATGATTTCCCGGGCGGCGCGTCGGCGCTCGGAGAGGGACTTGTACCGTCCCAGCTTGATGCGGAACCGCACCAAACGATCCGTAAGCGGATTCCTGACATAGTAATAGACGAACCAAACCTTGCCCCGGGAGAGCTTCGGAGCCATGTAATCGATGTACGCGCGCGGTCTGAAAAAAGTCATTTTTTTTTCTTTGCACAAATCCGCAAGGACTTGGTGCAAGGAAAAATAGGACGGACATTCCTGTCCCGATTTTGTCCCGTTTTGTGGGCTATTTTTTCGCAATTCACTATCATTCAGTGAATTGCATTGGTTTTGCGGAGAGACCGAGATTCGAACTCGGGAGACCCTTTGGGAGTCTACACGCTTTCCAGGCGTGCCTCTTAAGCCACTCGAGCATCTCTCCTGGGCTGATTTCCCCGCCGCCGGAACAGTCCCGGGCGAACAGGACTGCAAATATAGGAATATTCCTGAATATTGAAAAATCTTTATGGGATCCGGCGACAAACTTTTGTCCGGCGGGGGAAAACGTGGCGGGCCTGCAGGAAAGCGGGAAGGCCGTGGCTTGCAGGCGGGGGAAAGCGTGGCGGGCAGGCGGCTACCGTGCCGTGGTCATACCGCTAGGCTTGTTCTGCTTCAGGACTTCCACATAGCGGTCGATCCGGCGCAGTTCCCGCGGGATGTCGATGCTCTGCGGGCAGGTGGGGAGGCACTTGCCGCAGCCCACGCAGTGCGAAGCCTGCCGGAGCGTCGGAACCGCCCGGTCGTAGCCGACCAGATAGGCTCTGCGGAGTCGCCTGTAGTCCTGCTGCTCCGGGTTCTGCACGAAGGTCCCGTTGTTCACGCACTCGTTGTAGTGCTTGAAGTTTTCGGGAATGTCGATGCCGTAGGGGCAGGGCATGCAGTATTTGCAGTCGTTGCAGTTGATCGTCGGGAAGCGCGCCATGATGTCCGCGATGTCGGTTCCGAGGAATTTCAGTTCCTCTTCCGTCAGCGGCTTGAAATCCATGAACGTCTTGAGGTTGTCTTTCAGATGCTCCAGGTACATCATGCCGCTCAAGGCGGTCAGCACGCGCGGGTAGGAGCCCACGAAACGGAAGGCCCAGGAGGCCAGCGAGGCCTGCGGGTCGCGCTCTTTCAGCCGGCGGGCGACGCTTTCCGTCGGATTGGCGAGCCGTCCGCCCAGCAAAGGTTCCATGACGACGACCGGGATGTTCCGCTTGTCCAGCTGGTCATAGAGGTAGACGGCGTTCACGTTCCGTTTGCCGTCCGCATGCTGCCAGTCCCAGTAGTTCATTTCGATCTGCACGAAATCCCAGTGGTACCGGTCATGGAGGGTCAGCAGGTAGTCGAACTGGTCCCGGGAACCGTGGAAGGAAAGTCCGAGCTGGCGGACCCGTCCCGCTTCCCGCTCCTTCAGCAGGAAGTCCATCATGCCGTTCTCCTCGAAGCGGGAGGCAAAGGCCTCCGCGCCTCCGCGTCCGAGGGAATGGAGGAGATAGTAGTCCAGATGGTCCGTCTGGAAGTACCGGAAGGAGTCCTGGTACATCTTCAAGGATGCGGCACGGGAATGGTCGCTGAAGTTGGACAGTTTCGTCGCGATGAAGTAGTCCTTGCGCGGATGCCGGCTGAGGGCTTTTCCGGCCGCCTCCTCCGACTGCCCCTGCAGGTACGCAGGGGAGGAGTCGAAGTAATTGACGCCGTGCGCAATGGCGAAATCGACCAGCTCGTTGACGATGTCCTGGTCGACCACATCCCTTCCGTTCCCGTCCTTCTTCATCTGCCAGCGCATGCAGCCGTAGCCCAGCAGGGAGACCTTGTCCCCCGTGGCCGGATTGGTGCGGAGCTCCATCTTGCCGGTCTCGAGCACATGGTCGGTGTCTGCGGCGGTGCCGCTTTCGGCTATGGCTTTTCCGGTCTTCTCGGGAGCACAGGCTCCGGCGAGCGCGACGGCGCCGAGGGCGGCGGCGCCGGTACCGGCCTGCTTCAGGAATGCACGTCTATCGAGGTTCTGTTTCATGTCTTGAATATGTTAGGATAGGTGGTGGACTTCGTAGCCGTTCACCGTGATGGCGCTGACCGGCCGGGAAGGACAAAGGTTCTCGCAGGCGCCGCATCCGATGCACTTCTCCTCACGGACCGCGGGAATCCGCAGGGACTGCTTGTCTTCCGGATCTTTGCGGACCATCTGGATGGCTCCGACCGGACAGTGCCGTGCACAGTTGCCGCAGGACACTCCGTCCCGGTTGACGATGCACAGGTCGTAGGCGACGGATGCGGTTCCGACCTTCCATTGCGTCTTCTCTTCCGGGGTGATCTTCCGGATCGCTCCCGCGGGGCAGACCTCCGAGCACTTCACGCATTCAGGACGGCAGTAGCCCCGCTCGAAGGACATCACCGGCTGCATGAAATGCGACAGGCCTGTGGATGGGCGCAGGACTTGGTTCGGGCAGACGGCCACGCAGAGCTGGCAGGCCGTGCAGTGCTGGAAGAAGTGCTTGATGCTTTCCGAACCGAAGGGCGTGATCGGCGTGCTCCGGTCCGGTGCTTGCTTCGGCAGGATGTCGGCCAGCCCGCCGTCGCGTTTTTTCTCCACTTCCTTGACCTTGTTCCTGGCGTGCAGGGCGGTTCCGGTCAAGGCGATCGCGGTGCCTGCGAGGAAGGCCCGCCGTCCGGCATCCGCTCCCTGCCCTTCCTGCGCCCGGGACCGCTTGGCGCCTCCCCGGGCGAAGCGGTAGTGCAGCGCGCCGAACTTGCAGCGCTCCACGCAGTCGAAGCAGTCCACGCAGCGGCTGTAGTCGATGTGCTTCCGCGCTTTCTGAATATCGATGCACGAGGCCTTGCAATGCTTTTCGCAGGCATGGCAGGTCGTGCATTTGGAAGTGTCGATCATCGGACGGAAGGCCGCGAAACGGGACAGGAAGCCGAGGGCGGTGCCCACGGGACAGAGGGTGTTGCACCAGGTGCGGCCGTTCCGCCAGGCCAGCACGACCACTGCCACGAAGGTCGCGGCGGCGATGAGGAAGGTCGGCAGGCTCTTCAGCCAGACGTCCTTCGGGACGAAGGCGTAGTTGTGCCAGCGCTCCGAGAGGCCTGCCAGCAGGTTGTTTCCCCATTGGTACACGGGGGCGAAGAGGTTCTGCACGATGCGTCCCCAGGCACTGTACGGAGCCAGAATCATGGCGAGCGAGCTCAACCCCGCAACCAGCAGGGCGAGGAACACGGCCAGCAGTCCGTAGCGGAGCCACTTGATTTCTTTTGTGTAGCCGAAGCGGGCTTTCTTGCCTTTTCGCCGGGCGCTGAACCACGAGACGATGTCCTGGAACACGCCCAGCGGGCAGATGACCGAACAGTAGATACGGCCCAAGAGCAGGGTCAGCGCCACCAGGGCGACGACGATGACGACGTGCAGGGCAAGCACCGCCGGCAGGAACTGGATTTTCGCGAGCCAGCCCAGCCAGGCGTGCAGGGCACCCGTGAAGTCCAGGAACAGCAGGGTGAGCGCCGTAAAGCACAGCACTGCCAAGACGATTCTGATTTTTCGAAGCATACGTGAACGATTGATACCCATTGTGTCGCAAATGGATGTCAAGATAGTGAAAAATGCCGTCATTTCAGCTGATCCCGTGAAATTCGTGGCTTCAGTCGAGGATGAGGAGGGCGACGGAGGGGTGGGAGAAGGCGAGGGTGACGATGTCCGTCGAGGCGCGGTTGAGGGTGGCTTTCCACCAGTTGTCGAAGACTACGGCATCCGTGGGCCACTGAAGCCCGGTGGAGCGGATTTGGAGGGAGTTGTCGGGGGAGAATAGCGAGACCCTCCGTCCGGCGCCGACGTGCAGTTCGCAGGAGTCGGTCACGGCGAAGGCGGTCGAATAGTCGGAGACCATGTCCACGTAGATCTCCCGTCCGGAGCGGGGGGACGGTGTCGGAACCCCGCAGGCGCCAGATTCACGGGCATATTCCATCAGCAGGGAGAGGTTGCCGAGGGTGTGGTCCTCGCGTTTGCCGGTGGCGGCGAGCAGGTGGACGGTGTCGATGTCGGGGAAGTGTGCAAGCAGGTAGCGGAAGGCCTTCGTCTGGTCGTTGTCTTCCTGTTCGGCGACAGTGACAAGGAGATGGGAATAGGCCTGCTGCAGGCCCGGACGCAGGGAGTCCATGTCGCCGATGACCACGTCCGGGTCGCGCGGCTGCGCACCGAAGATCTGCGTGCGGTGGCGGAGGAAGGCTTCCAGGCCCCGGTCGCAGCAAAGGATCCGGTCCGCCCGCCGGATCAGTTCCCGGGGATAGGCCTTGCGGGGAAATTCCCCGTTCCCGATGATGACGGCGGTGCTCATGACCGCGTCTTTTCAATCTCCGCGCGGGAGGTGCCGGGGGTTGTGGCGTAGCCGGCCGGATTCCGGAAGCCGAGGAGGAAAGACTGGATGTCCATCCGCTTCTTGCCGGCGAGCTGGACTTCCTGCAGCGAGAGGGCTCCGTCGAGGGTCGTGATGGCGAAGCGGGTCTTTCCGTCCGTGAGGATGGTGCCGGGCTTCAGGCTGCGGCCTTGCGACAGGTCCTGGAGGGCGGTTCCTTCCAACTTTTCGCAGGAGTAGATTTTGAGGGTGATCGAGTTCTCGCTGCGGCGCGAAATGGCGGGAGAGGCGTCCGGCTGCTCCGGCGCTTCTGCGGCGCGCAGCTGCACCAGTTCCGTGAAGGCTGCGGGATAGGGACTGAGGCCGCGGACGAGGTTGTGGATGTCCCGGCTGGTGTCGTTCCAGTCGATGTGGCAGAGTTCGCGGGTGAGTTTGGGTGCCGGCTTGAGCACTTCCGATCCCTGGACGAAGCTCCGCTGCACGCGGGTCTCCACATTGTGCTGGATAAGTCCATCGGTCGTCTGGACCACCAGGTCCGCCCCGACGGCCATGAGTTTGTCGTGTACATCTCCTGCGGTGTCCGTGTCGGCGATGCGGATGCTGTGCCGGAGGATGATTCCGCCCGTGTCGATGTCCTTGTCGATCATGAAGGTCGTCACGCCCGTCCGCTGCTCACCGTTGATGACAGCCCAGTTGATCGGGGCGGCCCCGCGGTACTGCGGCAGCAGGGCGGCATGCAGGTTGAAGGTGCCGAGCTTGGGCATGCCCCAGACCTCCCGGGGCAGCATCCGGAAGGCCACGACCACGAACAGGTCGGCTTTCCAGGCCTTGAGGGCTTGGAGGAAAGCGGGATCTTTCAGACGTTCCGGCTGCAGGACCGGAAGGCCGTGCTCCACCGCGAACTGCTTGACGGCGCTCTCGGTGACTTTCCGTCCGCGCCCGCTGGGCTTGTCCGCGACCGTGACCACGCCGACCACTTTGAACTTGTGGTCCAGCAGGGCCTTGAGCGGCTCCACGGCGAATTCCGGAGTTCCCATGAACACGATCCTCGTCTTGCGGAACAGCCCGCCGATGCGGCTCTTGAGCTTGCGCCAGGCACTCTTCAGGCTGTCCGTGTTGAAGATGTCTGAATCGTGGATCGCCTTCCAGGTCAGGAATATTCCGATCGGGAAGAGGACGAGCGAGGAAATGAAGGCGCCGAACAAGCCGGACACGGCGCCGTCGTGGGCGAGTTTCACGCCGGTGATGTCCACGATCCAGTAGAGGACGAAAAACAGCAGGGAGACGATAGCGGAGGTGCCCAGTCCGCCCTTCCGGATGAGGGCGCCCAGGGGCGCTCCGATGAAGAACATGACCAGGCAGGCCAGGGCCTGGGCGAAGCGGCGGAGATATTCCAGATCGGTCCAACGCAGCAGGACTGTGTAGATCGGAAGAGCACACGTCT
>CABTXO010000040.1 GCA_902488725.1 uncultured Bacteroidales bacterium | reverse complement strand
TTTCGCAGGCGATGCTGGGCGGGCCGATGCGGCGCTCCTCGAATTTTTCCTTGAAACCCCGGGACCCGCTCATGTCCAGCATCTTGACCAGTCCCTGCTCGGTCGTTTCGATGCCGTCCTTGGTCCTTCCCTGCCGCTGCGCGAGCCAGATGGAGGATTTGCCTGATGTGATCGTGGTCCGGATGTACTGGGACAGCACCTGGGAAGAAAGATACAACTCACGGGCGGAGATGCCGCGGATCACCGTGATCATCCGGTTCGAGCGGAGCAGGTACTCCACGGTCTTGCTCTGCTTGACGAGGTTGTCGCCCACGCAGATCTCCGTCATGGGGATGCCGTTGTTGAACAGCACATACTGCGTGATGGCGGGATCCAGAATGATGTCGCGGTGGTTGGACATCGCCAGGAATTTGCCTCCCAGCTGTTTGATGTACTTGATTCCGTCGTAGGAAAAATTGTGGATCGTGTGCTTGATCACCCAGTCGACCGCCCTGCTCATCACCATCTGCTGATACTCGTCAATGCTGTGCACGCTTTTCAGCGCATCCCGCAGAAACGTCACGGGCTCTGCCGGGAAGAGATATTCGGAAATCGCCAGTACGGCGGGATGACTGGCCACCTTGTTCAGGGCTTCCACGGCCTCTTCGTCGGTGTAGGGGCTGATGTTGCCGAAGTCGGTTGTGTTTTCAGACATACAACTCAGGTATAAGGTACATGCAAATCTAGAAAAATCTGCTTATTCCACCAAATTCCGGCGGAAAAGAAGGGAGCTGTCTCCGTAGCTGAGGAAGCGGAAATCATGCGCCAGGGCATAGTCGTAGATGGTCCGCCAGTCCCCCGCCACAAAGGCCGCGATCAGCAGGATGAGGGTGCTTTCCGGCTGGTGGAAATTCGTGACCATCAGATCGACGGCACGGAAGCGGAAGCCGGGCACGATGATGATGCGTGTGCCCAACTTCAGCTCCGTCAGGCCGTTCCGCTCCAGATAGGCGATGATGCCGTCAAGGGATTCCTTCCAGCTCGGGGAATATTCCCGCTCGTACGGTTCCCATTGCGAAATGTCATGCGGCGCCCCGTTTTCCAGGCAATGAATGCCCGCATAGTAGAGGGACTCGAGGGTGCGCACCGAAGTCGTGCCCACGGCGACGACCTTGCCTTCGGCATCCCGGAGCCGCTTCAACAGGTCCAGGCTCACCACGAAGGGCTCGCGGTGCATCGGATGTTCAGCCACGTTCGCATGCTTGACCGGCAGGAAGGTGCCCGCACCGACATGCAGGCAGACATTCTCCATGTCGATCCCCTTCGCCCGGATTGCCTCCAGAACGGCCTCCGTGAAATGCAGGCCGGCCGTAGGAGCGGCAACGGAGCCCCGGATTTTGGCATAGAGGGTCTGGTAGCGTTCCGCGTCGATGGCTTCGGAGGCCCGGTTGAGATACGGGGGAATGGGGATGGTCCCGCACAGTTCCAGCACCCGGGAGAAGGGGTTCCCGTCCTGCCAGGTGAACTCCACGACGCCGGCCTCGCGCTCCCGTGAGATGAGCCGTGCGGCAAGGGCCATCCGCATGATGGCGGTGTCGGCATCCGGATTGTAGAGATGCAGGACATCGCCTTTCCAGCGCTTGGAATTGCCGATGACGCATTTCCAGCGGCATTGCCGCGTCGCCGCGAAAGCCGTGTTGTATTCAGGCGGATCCACCGGCTCCAGGCAGAAGATCTCGATGCTCGCGCCGGTCTCCCGCTGGAAGTGCAGACGGGCCGGGACGACTTTCGTGTCATTGAAGACCATGAGGGCGCCGTCCGGCAGCAGGCCGGGCAGATCCCTGAATATCCGCGCGTCCACGTTGCCGTCCCGATAAATCAACAATTTGGACGCATCCCGTTCGGGAAGCGGGTATTTCGCGATCCGCTCGTCCGGGAGCGGATAATTATAGTCATCGATCCGTATCTGAGGAATCATGGTCCTGCGTTTTGAAAATCCGCGCAAAGGTACGCAATCTGCGAGAAATACTGAAATCGCGCCGCACCTGCGTCCCTGTAACGGCAGGGACCATCCCCGGTTCCCGGTAGATATAGTTCACATAAGTATATTATTTATTTTCATATGTAAAATACGTGACACATGTAGCGGTATTTCACAATAGTGAAATAAGGTAATATTATCTATTAATTTATTATAATATAACATGCTTATAATCTGATGATAACGAATAATTATAGGAACTTATAAATTATGTTTTTTACGGCGATTTGCCGGAATTCAACCAATGCCTGCGATATTTCCGATTAATATTTATATTAAGTAATATATAATCAGATATATGTCTAATATCATCGAAATAATATTCTAACGACGTTAGCCCCTGTCTACCTACTGTATACATTTGTAAATATCACAAATGTGTTGCAATTTACAAAAATGCTGCTTACATTTGTAAACAAACGGAAAGCCATGAACAAGCGTCTACAGCAGTTTCTCGGCGCTGAGAACATTTCCCAGTCGCAATTCGCTGACAGCATCCAGGTGGCGCGTGCAAGCGTGTCGCACATCCTGTCCGGCCGCAACAAACCCGGCTATGATTTCCTCGAAAACATGGCCAGACGCTACCCCAGCTTGAATCTGGAGTGGCTGATCACCGGAAAGGGCAAGATGTACAAGGGGCAGGACGGAGAACGGGAGGACCTTCCTTCCGACCCGGAATCCCTGTCGACGTCCCCGGAGACGGAGCCGACTTTGTTCGACGAAAGCGGCGTACAGGAGGCTGCGGAGGCGGTCTCCGGAGGATCGGAGCGGAAAATCTCAAAGATCGTCGTGTTCTACGACAACGGCACCTATCGGGAGGTCTTCTGAAATTGCGGGATTTTGCGTAATATTGCAACGTCAAGCCGAATTTTCGAATGTACAAGCTTCTGATACGCCCGTTACTGTTCAGACTGTCACCGGAAACCGCCCACAACGTGACGATGCAGCTCCTTGCCGTCCTGCGCCGCCTGCCGCTGGCAGGGACGCTGCTCAGGCTGCTGTACCGCCCGAAGACCGGTCTCCTGGAGCGGGAACTTTTCGGACTCCGCTTTCCCCATCCCGTGGGCCTTGCAGCGGGCCTGGACAAGAACGGAGACCATTATAACGAGCTGTCCCGGTGCGGCTTTTCCTTCGTCGAGATCGGTTCGCTGACGCCGAAAGCACAGCCCGGCAACCCCAGGCCACGGCTCTTCCGGCTGCCGCAGGACCGGGCGATCATCAACCGCATGGGCATCAACAACAAAGGCATCGGGCATGCAATCGAGCACCTCAGCCAGGATCCTCCGAAGGTCATCCTGGCCGCCAGCATCGCCAAGAACCCGGCCAGCACGTCGGACGAGGATGTCCAGAAAGACTACGAAACGGCCTTTTCCCTGCTCTACGACTTCGTGGACATGTTCACGATCAACATCTCCTGCCCCAACGTGGAAGGGCTCCAGGGCCTGCAGGACGCCACTTCGCTGTCGGACATCGTGGACCCGCTGCTCAACCTCCGGCTCTGTTACGACCGCTACAAGCCGATCCTGGTGAAACTTTCCCCGGACCTGCCCTTCCAGCAGGTCGACGAGATCCTGAACTACTGCATGATGTCGGGCGTCGACGGCATCGTTGCCGGCAACACGACCCGGTCGCGGGAAGGGCTGCAGACGCACTCCGAACGGCTCGCGCACATCGGGAAAGGCGGCCTGTCCGGAGCTCCGCTGTACGCGAAAAGCCTGGAACTGGTCAAGCATGTTCACGGCTACACGAAAGGGCGTCTGCCGATCGTGGGCTGCGGGGGCATCTTCACCCCGGCACAGGCTCAGGAGATGCTGGACGCAGGGGCCTCCCTGCTGGAAATCTACACCGGCTTCATCTATGAAGGCCCCTCGGTCGTCCGGAAGCTTGTGAAGGGTCTGGAAAACAGGAAGAAAAAGGAAATCAACACGTCAGAATGCAAATGATACACGCTTCCATCTGCACCATCGGTGACGAGATTCTGATCGGTCAGATTGTCGACACCAATTCTTCGCACATCGCCTCCGCCCTGGAGGAGACCGGTGTGCGGGTCACCCGGATGCTGTCGGTCGGGGACGACCACGGCGAGATCGTGGACAACCTCCTCGGCGAACTCGGGCGCAACGAAATCGTCCTCACGACGGGCGGTCTCGGTCCGACGAAGGACGACATCACGAAGGCCGCCCTGGCCGAGATCTCCGGCAGCCGGACCTACGTCGAGAACGCGGAGCAGCTGGAGATCGTCCGCTCCATCCTGCACTCCCGCGGGCTGGACATGCTGGACATCAACCGGGCCCAGGCCCTGGTTCCGGACACCTGCGAGGTGATCCCGAACCGCAGGGGAACCGCCCCCATCATGGTTTTACGCTTTCCGGAAGCCCGTTTCGGGCATCCGGCCACCCTGTATTCCCTGCCGGGCGTCCCCTTCGAAACGGAAGCGGCGATCCCGGACATCCTGAAGGACATCCGGGCGCATCATGCGCTTACGGACATCTACCACAAGAGCATCATGTGCTTCGGAATGGCGGAATCGGCCCTTTCCAAGCGGATCGAATCCTGGGAAGACAGCCTGCCGGAAGACATGCACCTCGCCTACCTGCCGAACCCGCTCACGGGTGTCCGCTTGCGGCTTTCCATCTACGGCGGGCGCAGGGAGGAGGAAGAAAGGCGCATAGAAGCCGAATTTGCGCGCCTGGAGCCCCTGCTGGGGTCGATGATCTATTCCTGGTCCGACGACACCCTGGAGAACGCCGTAGGCGCCCTGTTGCGGGGCACCGGCCGGACGATCAGCGCAGCGGAATCCTGCACGGGCGGTGAAATCGCCCACCTGCTCACCTCCGTCCCGGGCGCTTCCGAATATTTTCTCGGCTCCGTCACTTCCTACGCCATTCCCGTCAAGGAACGGGTGCTGAGCGTGCCTGCCGCCCTGATCGCGGCGCACGGCGTGGTCAGCGGCGAAGTGGCGTCCGCCATGGCGGAAGGCGTCCGGGCGCTCACGGGAAGCACCTATTCCGTCGCAACGACCGGGGTCGCCGGTCCCGGGAACGACGGAGGCATCCCTGCCGGGACGGTATGGATCGGAGTGAGCGGTCCGCACGGCACCGTGACCGTCCGGAAGCAGTACAAGAACGACAGGCTGCGCAACATCGAGCGTTTTTCCGCCGCCGCACTGGATACAATTCGACAATACATCCTTTCGGATGGAAAACATTGAATATAAATGAACGAAATAATTATGTTTCAATAAAAAAACATTTTTGTTTCGCTCAGTTTTGTAAACAATAAGTTGCGCTTATTCAGATGCTGATGCGCTTGAAATCACATCCTTGAATACGCGGAGGAAGTTTCCGCCGGCAACCTTCGCGATGGCGGCGTCAGAATAGCCCCTTCGATGCATTTCCGCGAAGATCCGGCCCATTTTTCCGGCATTTTCCATGCCCTCCGGCGTGACTTCGATCCCGTCAAAATCGGAACCGATCCCGACGTGTTCGATTCCGGCGACCTGCACGGCATGGTCGATGTGGTCAACGATGACCTTCCAGGACGGGCGGGGCAAGGCGGCATATTCATCCTGCAGCGCATGCATCGCCGCGGTTTTCGCCGGATCGGACGGGTCGGCGATCCATTCCCGCTCGATCCAGTCCTTGTCCGGCAATCCGGATGACTGCAGGACATTCGCGAAGGCATCCGAGAGGAAGACCGGATAGAAATTGATCTGGACCACCCCGCCACGATCCGCCAAGGCGCGGAGCATCTCGTCGGAAAGGTTCCGCCGGTGCCCTGCCAGGGCCCTGCAGCAGGAATGGGTGGACACGATCGGGGCCTTGGAAACCCGCAGACAGTCGTAGAAGGTTTCGTCGGAGGCGTGGGCGATGTCCACGATCATCCCGATCCGGTTCATCTCCGCGACTACTTCCCGGCCGAAGGGACTCAGCCCGTGCCACCGACGGCCTTCTGCGGCCGCATCTGCGATGGCGTTGTCCGCATTGTGGGTAAGAGTCATGTACCGGACGCCCAGCCGGTAAAAGAGGCGGAGCAGCGACAGCGACTCCTGGATCGGGGAACCGTTTTCCATGCCCAGCAGGATGGAGACCAGCCCCTTCCGCTTGTTGGTCCGGATCTGTCGCGGATTCAGCGCGAGGACAGCCTGCCCGGCATGTCCGGCCAGTGCATCGAACACCGCACCGGCCATTTCCAGGGCATAGCGGGTTGCGGCGTCGGCTTCCTGCTCCTTCGGCGTGTAGAGGGCGAAAAATGCAGCGTCCACTCCCCCTGCTTTCAATTTCGGCAGGTCGACATGGGAGCGGGGATCGTCCAGCCCGATGTCCCGGCCGCACATGAGCCGGGAAGGGGGGTCGCAGTGGGAATCGAGTACCAGCATATTCCTATTTCCGAAGCACGCTGGCGTTCTGGATCCGCACGATCTTGACCGCGGGATCGCCGGAATACGTGACGGACGCTCCCCTGGAGAGGTCCAGTTCCAGCATTTGATCCACAGCGACCGTCAGCTCGGAGCCGGCAAGGGTAACGGTGGCGTTTCGGACCGGAAGCCCGGAGGCATCGATCTTCGAAGAGCCGCGGCTGCCGGTCACCTTCAGGCTCGCGGCAGTGCCGGACAGGTTGAGCACGGCGGAATTCGCGGTGGTGACTTCGACTTCGTCGGCATCGCCTTTCAGGGCGACTGCGGCAGAACCCGCATTGTCGACGGAAAGCAGCCGGGCGTCGCACTCCAGCTCGGCTTTTGCTTTGTCTGCAGCCTTGAGGCTCACCTCGTCGGCCGAAAGTTCCATTTTCAAGCTGGATTTCTTGCTGCAGACCACGGTCGCGGTCTTGGCGCGGACCGAAAGCTTCTGCACGCTGGAACTGCCGGACAGGTTCACGTTGAAGTTGTCCGTTTCAATCCGGTCCAGCGAGGTAAACGTGGCCTGGTCGTTCAGCGTGACGGAATTCAGGCTCGGCGCATACACCGTGACGTTCAGCACGGGTGCGGAGGCATTCCGGCCGCGGTACTGCTTCTTGAGATCCTTCGGCACGGCCTTGGAGTCCAATTCGATGAAAAGCGTGCGGCCTTTGACGTAGCACTTGACAAAGTCTTCCAGCGCATCGTCCAGCGTCAGCTTCGCCCCGTAGGAGGAATCCAGGTTCAGGGCGACGGCGAAATCCTGGGAAGCGACCACCGCGTCGAAGGCGGAAAAATCATGTTCGATGGTCCGGGTCTGGCCGAAGGCGGCAGCGGCGGAAAGGAGCAGCGCTCCCGTGATGATCCATTTTTTCATATTCCATTTTGCAGTGTAAACCATTCGTTCGTGCGGGCATCCAGTTCGCGCTTGGATTCCAGGTAGGTCCGGGTCAGTTCCAGGACATCATCCTCCGGTCCGGGTTGTGCGAGGATCGCTTCGATCGACTTCATCTTTTCCTCCAACTTATCAATCGCATTTTCAAGGTAATCAATTCGTTTTCGCAATTGCCTATCATTCTTGGAGCGTTCTTTGCGAGCGGCGAAATTCCGCTGCGCCTCTTCCTTGCGCACCTGCCCGGCGGTTCCGGCGGCCGGCTTCGGGACATCGAACCGCCGTTCCAGTTCCTGCAGGTTTTCGAGCCTGCGTTTCTCCAGGAAATCCTGGACGCTGCCCAGATGCTCGCGGACCTTGCCGTCCCGGAATTCGTACATCTTGTCGACCAGTCCTTCCAGGAAGTCCCGGTCGTGGGAAACCACAACGAGCGTGCCATCGTAGGCTTTCAGCGCCTGCTTGAGGATGTCCTTGGACTTGATGTCCATGTGGTTGGTCGGCTCGTCCAGGGCCAGCAGGTTGTAGGGCTGCAGCATGAGCTTGGCCATGCCGAGCCGGGCCCGCTCCCCGCCGCTCAGGACGCTCACCTTCTTGTCGATGTCCTCCCCGCGGAAGAGGAACTGCGCGAGGATGTCGCGCAGCCGGGTTCGGATGTCCCCGGTCGCGATGCGGTCCAGGGTCTCGAAGACCGTCAGGCTGCGATCCAGCACATCTTCCTGATTCTGGGCATAATAGCCCATGGACACGTTGTAGCCTGGATTGACCTCGCCTGCGAAGGGCTTCAACTCGCCGGCGATCACCCGCATCAGGGTGGTCTTGCCTTCCCCGTTCCGGCCGATCAGCGCGACCTTCTCTCCGCGGCGGATCTCGACGTCCGCATCCGTGAAGACCACTTTCTGCGGGTAGCCTACGGTCAGCCCGCTCCCCTTGAACACAACGTCCCCGGAACGGGGTGCCGGCGGAAACTTCACCGTCAGCGTGACCTGGTCCGTCTCGTCGATCTCCAGCCGGTCCAGCTTTTCGAGGGCCTTGATCCGGGACTGCACCTGGTTGGACTTGGTGGGCTTGTACCGGAAACGGGCGATGAAATCCTCCGTCTTTTCGATCATCCGCTGCTGGTTCTCCCAGGCCGCCTGCTGTTGCGCGAGCCGCTCCTTCCGCAGTTCGACGTAGCGCGAGTACGGGACTTTGTAGTCATGAATATGCCCGAGCATGATCTCCACGGTGCGGTTCGTGACGCTGTCCAGGAACTTCCGGTCGTGGGATACGAGCAGAAGGGACCCGCGGTAGTTCTTCAGGCAGTCTTCCAGCCATTCGATGGATTCGATGTCCAGGTGGTTGGTAGGCTCGTCGAGCAGGAGCACCCCGGACTGCGAGAGCAGGATCTTGGCCAGCTCGATGCGCATGTTCCAGCCCTGGCTGAAGGTCTCGGTCTTCCGCTCGAAATCTTCGTCCTTGAAACCCAGGCCGAGCAAGGTCTTCTGGGCCATGACGAGCGGCGGTTCCGACTGGCTCACAGACAGGAGATCCGTCAGTTCCCCCAGGCGGGCGATCAGGGCGGTGTAGCCGGCTGACTCGTAGTCCGTCCGCACGGCCAGTTCCGCGTTGATGCCGGCCAGCTCCTTTTCCAGGGCGGCCAGACGGTCGAACGCCGTCATCGCTTCCTCGATGACGGTACGTCCCTTGTGGTGGGCCATGATCTGGGGTAGATACCCGATCCTCAGCTGCTGCGGCATGTCGATCGTCCCGGAGGTTGGGTGCTGCTCGCCGCAGATCAGCTTCATGAGGGTGGACTTCCCGGCACCGTTCCGGCCGACGAGGCCGATCTTGTCCCCGTCGCTGATGTGGAAATCGATGTTGTCCAGGAGGGTGAAGCCACCGAATGCAACCGTGATGCCGTTGATCGAGATCATGTTTCAGGCTCTCCTTTCTTGCAGCTCAGGACGCTCACCTCGAACAGGATGTACAGCGGGGCGGCGGCGATCAGGAGCGAGAACGGATCCGCAGGCGTGATGATGGCGGAGATGATCAGGATGATCACGACGGCATGGCGGCGGTACTTGATGAGTGTCTGCCGCGTGATGAGTCCGATCTTGGACAGCACCGCGATCACGGCCGGGAATTCAAACACCACCCCGAAGGCCAGCAGCGTCGAGGTGAATAGGGAGATGTACGACTGCAGCGAAATCGTGTTCTGGATGG
>CABTXO010000039.1 GCA_902488725.1 uncultured Bacteroidales bacterium | reverse complement strand
GAAGCCTTCGCAGGCTGTCCTGCCTCGGATCCGCAGATCGTCAAAGGCTGCGCCGGCTCTCCCTACGCGATCGTGGACTACTACGACGTGAATCCGTATCTTGCTGACAACGTGCATGAAAGAATGAACGAGTTCACGTCTTTGTTGAAACGTACGCATGAAGCCGGTCTCAAGGTCCTGATCGATTTTGTCCCGAACCACGTCTCCCGTGACTACGGACGGGTCGGATGGGTGCGCCGGGATGCCCGGCCTTTCGGTGCCGGCGACGACTGCACGGTGCACTGGCGTCCGGAGAACGATTTCTACTACTACCCCGGTCAAGCCCTCCGGTTGCCCGTCCCGGCTGCCGCCCCCTATCCCGAGATGCCCGCGAGGGCTTCCGGGAACTGCTTTTCCCCCGCTCCCGCGGTGACAGACTGGTATGAGACCGTACGGCTGAACTACGGCGACATGTACACGCAGACCTGGGAGAAGATGTACGACATCGTCCGGTACTGGTGCCGCAAAGGGGTGGACGGATTCCGCTGCGACATGGCGGAGCTGGTTCCCCGGCAGTTTCTGCAGTGGCTGATCGGCCGGATCAAGCAGGAATATCCCGACGTGATCTTTCTTGCGGAAG
Source organism: uncultured Bacteroidales bacterium (assembly GCA_902488725.1). Classification (GTDB taxonomy): domain Bacteria; phylum Bacteroidota; class Bacteroidia; order Bacteroidales; family UBA932; genus Cryptobacteroides. Next base: position 9,075 of record CABTXO010000039.1, on the reverse strand, counting down.
TGTACCGCCCCGAACTGTATTCCCTGTACGCGGAGGAGGTCGGGTTCGACTTCCTGTACGACAAATCCGGGCTGTACGATGTCCTGCGCGATGTGGCGCGGGGCGGTACGGCCCGCAGGATCACCTGGAACTGGCAGTCCCTCGGTCCCCTGCAGCCCCGGATGCTGAATTTTCTGGAGAACCATGACGAGCAGCGCTTCGCTTCGGATTTCTTCTGCGGAGATGTACGTCGTTCCTGGGCCTTTCTCGGGGCGAGCCTCCTGTTCAGCACCGCGCCCTTCCTGGTCTATTCAGGGCAGGAGGTCGGGGAACGCGGGATGGATGCGGAAGGTTTCAGCGGCCGCGACGGCCGGACTTCGATCTTCGACTGGTGGAGCCTGGCGAGCCTCCGCCGCCTGCGCAGGCATATTCACGCCGGGACAGGGCTGACGGAGGAAGAAGCTGCGGCGCTGGAACGGTGGTCGCAACTGCTCCGGTGCTCCGCCTCGCCGGCGGTTTCCGACGGGAAAACCTATGATCTGTGTTACTGCAGCCGGGAGGTCCCGGGCTTCGACTCCGACCGGCACTTTGCCTTCCTCCGTTCCGGCGGCGGGGAGACACTGCTGTGCTTCTGCAATTTCGGGGCGGTTCCGGCGCAGCTGACGCTGCCGGTCCCGCAGGATGCCGTCCTTTACCTGGGACTGCCGGTATCGCCGGCGCCGGTGCCGATGTCGGTGCCGCCGTCCGGATTGGCCATCATCAGACTTCAGGCCCGGCCATGATGGCGTTGAAGCGCCAGGTGATGCCGATCTGCAGGTTGTTCCGGTGGAAGAAATTGTCCCGGAAATAGGCCGCGTGCAGGCGCACCGTCGGATTGCCCAGCGGGAAAAATTCAATCCCGCAGCCGCCGTAGACATATTCCGTTCCGGGAGCGATCACCACGTCGTACGTGCGTCCCCGGGGGTCGACGTTGTCGGCTGCGTTCTTCTCGTAGCCGACCTTGGCGCAGTAGTTCCATTTGCCGACGTTCCAGATCACCTTCGAGATCAGGGTGTAGTCCGACAACCAGTTCCGCTGGCGGACATTGAAGCGGTCCGTCATGTCGAAGTCGACGGTCAGGCCACCGAAGATCAGATGGTTGCCGAGCGAAAGGTAGTTGATCATCCGGTGTGACTCATCTTCCATCAGGTTGGCGCTCCAGATCGTCTGCCACCAGGGCGCTACCTGTCCCCGCCAGGCCACGCTGTAGGCGTAGCAGTTCCGGAAGCCCCAGGAAAGCGGTGAATTGGCCACCTGGAAGGCCAGGTGCTGCGTCGGCTTGAAGTGGTGTTCGGCGTTGACACTGAAGGAGAAGCCCTGCTTGAGCCCGCGGCAGAACTGGCTGTAGAAGTACACGTCGATCGGGGCGGAGTCGAATTCGTAGCCTCCGATCAGCACGGCCGTCTTTCCGACGGTAAAGGTCCACTTGGGGCCGGCTTGCCAGAAGAGGCAGAGCCAGTCGGTCGCACTGAAAACATTCTCCTTGTCGATCCCCCGGTTGAGCCGCTGCCGGACGCGGTAAGTAAGGTGGTCCGCCACCGTACCGTAGATGTGCAGGTTCAGGAAGTCCGCCTGAAGCCGGCTGTCGTACTTCCCGTCCATCGTTTCCTGATGGAACGTACCCCTGACGTCAAAGAACAGGCTGTCCACACCGTTGCGAGCCATCAGGACGCAGGAGAGGCAGAAAAGAACGGTCAAAAGGAATGTTTTCTTCATCTTTCTTCTAAATTTCGCACGAATATAATCATTATTTCATGAATATTTGAGATGCACTTCCATTTATTAAAAAAAATATGGAAAATTATTAAAAAATCATCATCTTTGAAAAAAAATAGAATGCACGCCACATAATGAACGCAGTCATCAAAGCTCTCACATCCTGGAAATTCTGGAAGGAATTGGTCATCATGACCATCGGCATGTCCTTCGGTGCGGCGGCCGTCTACTATTTCCTGCTGCCCAGCAAGCTGATCATCGGCAGCATCTCCGGACTTTCGATCGTCTTTTCGACGATCCTGCAGAATTTCGGCATCGATTTCAAGGTTTCCTGGATGGTGACCATCCTCAATGCGATCCTGCTCGTGATGGCTTGGTTCCTGATTGGAAAGGAGTTCGGCATCAAGACGGTCTACACCGCCCTGATCCTGGGGCCGCTGATCGATCTCTGGTCGCGGATCCTGCCCTATGAGCAACTGATGGAAGGCGGGTCGGTGTCCATGATGGGCGACCCCTGGATGGATCTGCTCTGTTTTGTGCTGATGCTCAGCATCTCGCAGGCGATCCTGTTCAACATCAATGCGTCGACGGGCGGTCTGGACATCATCGCCAAGATCGTCAACAAATACCTTCACTTCGACATCGGCACCTCCGTCACCGTCGCCGGAGCGGTGATCTGCTGCACGGCCTTCGCCATCAATCCGTTCCGTCTGGTGGTGACCGGACTGGTCGGGACCTGGATCAACGGCCTGGCCATCGACTATTTCACCGCCAGCCTGAACCGGAAGAAGCGCGTGTGCATCATCACCGAGAACCACGAGGAGATCCGGGATTACATCATCAACACCCTGCACCGCGGTTGCAGCCTGTTCCCGCTGAAGGGGGGCTACACGAAGCAGGACCGGACGGAGATCCAGACCATCATCGCCACAAACGAATTCTCCTCTCTGATGAATTTCATCAAGGAGAAGGGATTCAATCTGTTCATGACCGCCGGTAACGTCAGCGAGATCTACGGAATGTGGAACCGGCCGAAGCGGGCGACCCGAAACGCTTCCGAAATGGACCAGGACGAGACTGCGGCCGTCGATTCTACCAATTGAGGATTTTCCGGAAGTCGTAGTCCGCAGGATTCGGGACGATTCCTGCGATGGCCTCGTATTCATCCAGGGTGATGTACTGGCAGATGTGCGCATAGTAGTTCTGCGCCCTGCCGCCACGGATGTTCACCCGGCGCGGCGGGATCTTCCCGTCGGGACCCTGCAGGTCGCGCAGGTAGAGCGGATGGGCTTCCCCGTTGTGGTCCACATAGACCATGCAGGCCGTTTCGCCCTTCTGGAAGAGTTCGAACACGCCCATGGCCAGTTCCGTACAGTAGGTGAGGTCGTAGGCGACCGGATCCTGGCAGCGGACATCGTAGCCGATCTCCACCGGACGGGTCTTCACCTTCATGTTCAGCTTGGCGAACTCCTTCTCCAGCAGATCGTTGAACAGGACTGCCTTGGAAATCTTGCCCAGTTCGGGATGGCCATGTTCATCGTAGGACAGGGTGACGCCGGTCGCCCTCAGTTCCCGCGGATCCAGGTCGTGGAACACGCCCTCGGCCACCACCACGGTGCCGTACCTGATGCCCATGAGCTTCCGTTTCAGGATGGCGGAAATGGTCAGCCGGATGATTTTATCAAGGGTCAGGCTCGTCTTGTAGAACATCTCCGGAATGATCGTCATCGGACAGTGGGTCGCTTCGCCCACGCCGAGGGCGAGGTGGCCGGCGGAACGTCCCATGCAGGAGATCAGCATCCAGTTCCCGGACGTGCGGGCGTCTTCGTAGATCGTGCGGGCGAGGTGTGCGCCTTCGTCCTTGGCGGAGTTGAAGCCGAAGGTCGGGGCGTTCTCGGGCAGCGGAAGATCGTTGTCGATGGTCTTGGGCACATGAATATTCTTGACAGGGAAGTCGTTGGCTTCCAAGAACTTAGCGATGCGGTTCGCGGTGGAGGCCGTGTCGTCTCCGCCCACGGTCACCAGCAGTTTGACATTGTTGTCCCGGAACAGGCCGATGTTGAAATGCTGCTCGAAATCCTCATCCGTGGGCTTGAACCGGCTCATCTCCAGATAGGAGCCGCCGCGGTTGAAATGGTAGTCCGCCTTGAAGAAGTCGAGTTCTTCGGTGCGCGGGTTTTTGCTGAAAAGTCCGGAATAGCCGCCGTGCAAGCCGATGACCCGGTAGCCGTTGCAGATGAAGGTCTTGGTGACGGAACAGACGACGGAGTTCATGCCCGGGGCGGGGCCCCCGCCGCAGAGGATGATGATGGAATCTTTCATGGTACTGCTTGTTATTTTCGTTTGAATACGTGTGCAAATTTAACCCAATTTCACGAGATATCCCTAAAAATTGGTTAAATTTGTAAGATGAATGGATATTGTGCACGCACGATGAACTCCGACCATGCCCAGCAAAGAATAGCGGAACTCCGCCGGATCATCCGGGACAACAACCGGAAGTACTATGTCGAAAACGCTCCCGCCATGAGCGATTTCGAATATGACCGGCTCATGCACGAGCTGGAGGCCCTGGAAGCGGAGCATCCGGACCTGCTGACCCCAGACTCCCCCACCCAGCGGGTCGGGAGCGACCTGGAGACCAGTGCGGAAGGAACCGACGCCGAGGAAGGAATCCGCCAGGAATTCGTCCAGTATCCGCACCGCTATCCGATGCTCTCGCTGAGCAACACCTACAACATCGGAGAGATCCAAGATTTCGTCCGCCGGGCCGAAAAGGAGCTCGGGGACGTACCGTTTTCTTATTCCTGTGAACTGAAATTCGACGGGGCCGCGATCTGCCTTACCTACCGCGACGGGAAGCTTTTCCGCGCCCTCACGCGCGGGGACGGGGTGGTCGGGGACGACGTAACGGCGAATGTGAAGCAGATCGCAAACATTCCCCGTACCCTCAAGGGGACGGGCTGGCCGCAGGAGTTCGAGATCCGCGGGGAAATCCTGATGCCCTACGCCTCCTTCGACCGGCTCAACCGCGACCGTGCGGACAACGAGGAGGCCCCCTTCGCCAATCCGCGCAACGCGGCCTCCGGCTCTCTCAAGCTCCTGAATCCGGCCGAAGTCGGCCGGCGCGGCCTCTGGTGCACGCTTTACCATATTCCTGCGCAGAGCGTGGATTTCGCCACGCATGACGAAGCATTGACGGCGGCCGCCTCCTGGGGCCTCCCGGTTTCCACGGACCGCCGCATCGTGCACGGCATCGGCGAGATCGAGGAATACATCCGCCGCTGGGACACGGAGCGCAAGCTGCTGCCGTACGCCACAGACGGCATCGTGATCAAAATCAACGAACTTGCGGCGCAGAACGCCTTGGGCTTCACCGCCAAATCGCCTCGCTGGGCGGTCGCCTTCAAATTCCAGGCGGAGGAGGCGGTGACGAAGCTGGTGTCGATCGACTACCAGGTCGGCCGCACCGGAGCCGTGACACCGGTCGCCAACCTCGACCCGGTGCCGCTCGCGGGGACGGTCGTGAAGCGGGCGACCCTCAACAACGCCGACCAGATGGCCCTGCTGGACATCCGGGTCGGCGACTACGTGAAAGTGATCAAGGGCGGTGAGATCATCCCGAAGATCATCGGGGTGGATCTTGCACGCCGCAATGCGGAACTTCTGCCACCCCGTTTCCCGTCGGTCTGCCCGGACTGCGGCACGCCCCTCGTCCGGGCAGAAGACGAGGCGAAGTGGTTCTGCCCGAATCAAGACGGCTGTCCGATGCAGATCAAGGGACGGCTGCTGCATTTCGTCGGCCGGAAGGCGATGGATCTGCTGGCAGGCGAAGCCACCGTGGACCAGCTCTACAGTCTGGGACTGGTGCGCACCCCTGCGGATTTCTACGACCTGACCGAGGGTCGGCTGCTCCTGCTGGAGGGCTGGAAGGAACGATCGGCGGCGCGGTTCCTCGAGAGCCTGGATGCCTCCCGCAGCGTGCCCTTCGAACGGGTCCTCTTCGCCCTCGGCATCCGGTTCGTCGGCGAGACGACGGCCAAGGCGATCGCCGCGCATTTCGGATCGATCGATGCCATTGCGGAAGCGACGGCGGAAGACCTCCTGCAGGTACCTGACGTGGGGGATGTGATCGCGCAGAGCGTGCAGGCCTATTTCCGGGATGCCCGCCATCTGGCGGACCTCGATCGGCTGAAGGCCGCCGGGCTGCAGTTCAGTCTGCAGGCACGGCCGGATGCCTCTGCGGCCCTTGCCGGCATGTCGGTCGTGGTTTCCGGCGTGTTCAGCCGGTCCCGCGACGAAATGAAGGCCTTGGTGGAGCGCAACGGCGGCAAGAACAGTTCGTCCGTCAGCAGCAGGACCTCCTTCCTGCTCGCCGGCGAGAAACCCGGCCCCGAGAAGGTCAAGAAAGCGAACGATCTCGGCGTGAAAATCGTGTCAGAGACGGAATTCATGGCGATGCTGCCTCAGTCCGTCGAGGCCGTGTCGGTACAGGAGCCGGATGATCCGGGGCCAACTTTGTTCGGATGATGGCGGGACCTCGGGCATATTACCGCAAAGTCAGGCGGTTCGTTACGCAGGACATCTGGCGGCTCAATCTGGAAGAGCTGTCGAGGATCAAGGCGCGGCTGGTCCGCGACCTCAAGATCCTGCTCATCACCATCCGTACGTTCTCCGCGCAGAACATCGGCTCCCAGGCGGTGGCCTTGAGTTTCTTCTGCACCATGGCGGTGGTGCCCTTCGTTGCGGTGGCCTTCGCAATCACGGGCGGCCTCGGACAGGCGGAACGGCTGAAGGATCTGATGTACGCCAATTTCGACAACCAGGAGACCATCGACATGGTGCTGGAATTCGCCGACAACATCATCGAAACCGCACAGTCCGGCCCGGTCGGGCTGGTCAGCGCTCTGCTCTTCTTCTGGCTGGTCATCTGGATGATGATGAGCGTGGAACGGGTGTTCAACAATGTGTGGAAGGTCAAGGGGAACCGGAACTTCTTTCAGAGTCTGGGGTTCTATTTCGCGATCCTCTCTCTCTCCCCTTTCGTGATCATGCTTTTTTTCTCCGGCTCCATCGTCTATTCCCATGTCCTGGACTACATCCTCCCGAACGGCGTGTCCGTGTCCGAGGATATCATCTCCCTCGTGGGATGGGTGATCTTCGCGCTCGTGACCGTGCTCGTCATCTCGGTGATGTACAAATTTATTCCCCATGCCAAGGTGCGCTACACTTGTGCCTTCGATGCCGCCATCATCTCCGGCATCGCCTTCACGATCCTGCAGTACCTCTACCTGGAGACGCAGGTGTTCGTCACGCGGCTGAACACGATCTACGGAGCGATGGCGGCGATCCCGCTGTTCATGTTCTGGCTCAATTTCGGATGGTTCATCATCCTGTTCGGGGCAGAACTGTCCTACGCCTACCAGAACGTCAACCATTTTATTCTTCCGGAAGGTTCCATCGGAGACCTGAAGCCGGACTGCAAGGAGGACCCATGAGTTTCTCACAATTCACACCGGCGGATTTCGAACTGATCCGCCGGCAATATGCGGAACTGAAAGCTGCGGCGGAGAAACGTTGCGGCGGTGAACGGGAGTTGGCGGTTGTCCAGCGCGCCTTCGATTTCGCGAACGAAGCCCACAAGAACGTGCGCAGGCGTTCCGGCGAGCCGTACATCATCCATCCGATCGCCGTGGCCCGGATCGTGGTCAGCGACATCGGGCTCGGCTACAAGTCCATCTCCGCCGCCCTGCTTCACGACGTTGTGGAAGACACCGACTACACGGTGGAAGACATCCGCAATCTGTTCGGGGACAAGATCGCCAGCCTGGTCGACGGATTGACCAAGATCAAGAACGTGCTCGACAACGAGGACCGGACCAAGAAGTTGAACGACTGCACCGAGAAGAGCATCCAGGCGGAGAATTCCAAGCGGATCCTGCTGACTCTGAACGACGACGTGCGGGTCGTGCTGATCAAACTCGCCGACCGGCTGCACAACTGCCGCACGATCGAATTCATGCCGGAGTACAAGCGCGACAAGATCCTCAGCGAGACGATGTTCGTCTTCATCCCGCTCGCCCACCGGCTGGGCCTCTACGGCATCAAGTCCGAAATGGAGAACATCTGGCTCCGTTACAAGGAACCGGACGCCTACAAGGAGATCAGCGCACAGATCGAGCAGAATCTGGCCGGCCGGAAGGCGGAAATCGACCGGTTCGTGAATCCAATCGAATCCTCGCTGCAGAAGGCCGGCTTCCATTTCGAGATCCGCCGGCGTGTCAAGACCCCCTACTCCGTCTGGCACAAGATGCAGACGAAGAACATACCGTTCGAGCAGGTCTACGACCTGTACGCCCTCCGGATCGTGTTCACCCCGAATCCCGCCAGGAACGAGAGCGAGCGCGACCAGTGCTACCACATCTTCTCCATCATCACGGGCATCTACCGCTACAAGCCGGACCGGGTCCGGGACTGGGTCAAGCATCCCAAGTCGAACGGCTACGAGGCCCTGCACTGCACGCTGATGAGCGAACGAGGGGTCTGGATCGAGGTACAGATCCGTTCCAAGCGGATGGACGACATCGCCGAAAAGGGCATCGCGGCCCACTGGTCCTACAAGCGTGAGGGCTACCTGAGCGAGAACGACAGCGAGATGGACAAGTGGCTGGCCAAGGTCAAGGAGATCCTGGTGAGTCCGGACGTGAACGCCCTCGAACTGCTGGACATCATCCACAACGATCTGGTCAGCAGCGACATCCTGGTGTTCACCCCGAAGGGGGACCAGAAGACGGTCAAGAAGGGTGCAACCGCCCTGGATTTCGCCTACATGATCCACACCGAGATCGGCAACCGGGCCATCGCCGCGAAGGTCAACATGAAGCTGGTGCCCCTCTCCCATGTGCTCAAGACCGGGGACCAGGTGGAGATCATCACCGCCGGGAACGCCCGTCCCAAGCAGGAATGGCTCCAGTTTCTGCAGACGCGGCACGCCCGGAACGTCGTCGTGGACTATTTCAAGGGCCGGCGCAAGGAGATGGTGGAAAACGGCAAGCGGATGCTGGCCGAACAGCTGGAGGCCCAGGGCTACCGCCTGAACGATGCCTCCCTGACCATTCTTGCCGAGCATTTCGAAATCCCGGGGGCGAACGTGGAAGAACTGTATTTCCGGGCCGGGCTCGGCATGCTCAATCTGGCGGACCTGTCCACGATCCTGACCGGCCATGTGGACAAGAGCCATTCCTGGACCTTCCCCTGGTTCCGGAAATCCCGGGAGAAGGAAACGCCGCGCAGGGCGGTCGGGGAATATGTCATGGCGTCCTGCTGCAATCCGATTCCGGG
>CABTXO010000038.1 GCA_902488725.1 uncultured Bacteroidales bacterium | reverse complement strand
GGAAGCGGGCATCGAGCATGTCCTGGTGGAGTATGGCTTCTGAAAAACTGGCGGTTTGGGTCGTCGTCTCATTCATAGTCGCCCTCGTGCTGTCTTCCTGCCTTTCTTCTCCGAAATCGACCCTCTCGCACATGCTGGGAAAGCGCGTTGCCTTCCCCGAGGAGATGATCCGTCTCTCGCACGGAAAACTGACGCGTGCGGACTCTCTGAAGCCTGACCCGAACCGGAGAGTCGTGTTGTTCTATTTCGATGAATGGATGTGCTCGTCCTGCGTGATCCTCAAGCTGTCCCGCTTGCGTGAAGACGCTTCTGAACGTCTGGGCATGGAGCCTTTTTTCCTGATGGCAGTTCCGGAAGATCTTTCCGATGCCGTTGCGGAGACGAAAATCGACACCTCCTTGGTTGTCTATCTGGATGCGGACGGCACCTTCGCCAAGCGGAATCGGTTCATCCCCAAGGATTCTCGGTTCCACGTGATGTTGCTGGATGGAGATCGCACCATTCTTGCGGTGGGGAATCCTTTTTCCAATGCCCGCATGATGAAGCTGTACAAGCATTTGGGGCGAGAAGATTCAGGTCGTGAGTAGCCGGAACCTGAATTTACGACTGCCGTTCCTGTGGTTGGCGGCTGTGCTTGCGGTGTCATGCGCCGGGGGCGATGTCTTCCGGCATCCGCCCGAAGTTCGTGCCGCACTGCGGGCGGCCGGTGCCAACCGGCCGGAGCTGGAAGGTGTCCTGGAACACTACGCGTCGCTCGGCGACACGCTGAAATACCGGGCGGCCTGCTTCCTGATCGGCCACATGCCCGGGAAGCGCTCCGTCCTCCCTTCCGACCCCCGGGATCCCTCCATGGGGCTCCTCCGCGGGCGGTATGACGGCGAGGAACCCGAGGCATGGGAAGCACGGTATTCCCGATTCGGGGCACTGGTCGATTCTGTCTCACGCACCCGTCGCCCGAAGCGGAAGATCGTGGAGGACGTGGACGCGGTGACCTGCGCTTTTCTGGTGAACAACATCGACCTTGCCTTCGCTGCCCGGGAGCGACGGAAGGCCGTGTCGGAAGTCCCGTTCGACGTGTTTTGCGAATATGTGCTCCCCTACAGGATCGGCAGCGAGCCGCTGGAGGACTGGCGTTCCTTCTTCCTGGAACGCTACGGCCATTACCTCGACTCGCTCCGGAGCGGTATCGACATCGCCCGCAGCATCGTTGAAGACACGCTGATCCGCTACAACATCGGCATGTCGAAGTTCCCCTATCCGCTCCCCGTCAGCACGCTTGCCAAACTGCGGTGGGGGGATTGCGTTCAGATGACTTTCACGCTTGCCTCGGCCTTGCGTGCCCTGGGAATCCCTGCCGGCGTGGAGACGGTCCCGGCATGGGCGAACCGGAGCGCCCGGCATTACTGGAATGTGGTGTTTGAAGGTGGTGAGGCCGTGGATGTGGGGTTCGACCCGGGTGCGGAGAACCTTATCCGCTACAAGATTCCCAAGGTGTACCGCCTCTCCTTCTCCGCCTCCGAAAAGAAGCTGTCCGACGGGTTCACGGGATCCGGGGTCATCGACGTGACGGGCGAAAAGCCAGGGATGCCGGTGTCCGATCTGGTCTTCAAGAAAAGCGGCGGAGGCCGCTGCCAGCTTTGCATTTTCAACAATGCGAGGTGGGTGCCTGTCGCGGAATCCGTTCCCGAGGGGCGTACCGTCCGCTTCCCGTCCGTCGGTCGCGGCATCCCTTTCGGCGGCAAGGAGACCGAGCCCTACGACGGCGAGGGCGACGGGATCGTGTACCTGCCCGTACGCATCGACAGAAAAGGACACAGGCATTCGCTTTCTCCTCCGGTGATCCTCCGCGCAGACGGCAGCGTTTCGTTCCTGCAACCCGACACGATGCGCACCGTGACCGCTGTCCTGAGGCGTAAGTACCCCAGGTACGAGAAGATTGCCGAATATGAGGGGATGATGGCCGGCGGACGCTTCGAAGGCTCGAACGATGCCGCTTTCAAGAGGTCCGAAATCCTCCTGCGGCTCGGCGGCGGCCCGTTCAAGACCGTCAACCGGGCATCCGTGACACCCCGTCGTGCGTATCGCTACGTGCGTTACGCCTCGGCGGACTCGTCTTGGGCCGATGTGGGGGACATCGCCTTCTTCTCCGGGGAGGAGCGTCTCGTCGGGAAGGCCTTCTCTTCCCGGAGCAAACTCGATCCGCGGCTGGCGTTCGACGGCAGCATCGACACCTATTTCCACGTCCAGGACAGCGTGGGGGCTTACGTGGGGCTGGACTTCGGATCGGCGCGGCTCGTCACGGACATCCGCTATTCCCCCCGCACCGACAACAACGCCATCGCCGTTGGCGACACGTATGCGCTTTTCTTCTGGGACAAGGGCTGGAAGCTCTTCGGGAAGAAAACGGCTCGTGGTGACAGCCTGGTGTTCCGGGGATTGCCTTCGAATGCCCTGTTCCTGCTGCACGATCTCGGCGGCGGGACGGAGGAGAGAATATTCACATTGGAGAACGGGAGGCAGGTCTGGTGGTGAAACTTTTCAAGAACATCTTGGTGGTTGCGGCGACCCTGCTGGGTGTTGCCGAGGTCGCAGTAGGGCTTTTCGCGCTGTGGCGGATCTTTGTCGCCGACCGTTTCCAAATCCCTTCGGGTTCGATGTTCCCGACGTTTCGCAGAGGGGATTGGGTGATCGTGGACAAGACCCTCTCCGGGGCGAGAATATACGAAAGCCTTCATTTTCATGACGGGATGGAGCTGCGGAGCTGGCGGACCCGGGGACTGCGGCGGATCCGCAGAGGGGACATCCTGGTGTTCAACTTTCCCAAGAACGGGGGAGGAATCTCGTTCAAGATCAATTTCGTCTATGCGAAGCGTTGCACGGGAGTTCCCGGAGACACGCTTCGGACCAACTACCGTGCGGACACGATCCGGGATTACGGCCCGTTGTACGTGCCCCGCAAGGGTGACGTGATCCGGATCGACGACATGACGCGCGACCGTTACGGCGACATCTTCGCCTTCGAGGGGGCTGCTCCAGGAGACAGTCTCCACCAGTTTGCGCATGACTATTATTTCATGGCAGGCGACAATGTCCGCAATTCCTACGATTCCCGTTTCTGGGGTTTCGTCCCCGAAGAATATATCGTCGGCATTGTCCGCGGGATTTTGTATGGTCGAGACCCCGCCACGGGTGCGCGGGATTGGAAGCGAAGCCGATTTTTCAAAAGGGGGTGGCCATGAGAAGAACCGGAATCTTTCGTTTCTGCAGCCTTGCCTGCGGAACGCTCATCCCGCTCGTGTTGCTGTGGGTCACGGTCCAGCGCAGCTACAATTACTATTCGGCTGCGGATCTGCTCTTTCTCAAGATACTTGCGGCACTCGTTCCGGCCGGATTCCTGGCGGCTCTTTTCGGAATCAGGCGGATTCGGTGGAACATCCTGGATTTCCTCGTTCTGGGCTGGTGCGCCTACATCTTCTACAACTGGTGGTTCCTTTCGGACAGCCCGTCGGGCCGAAATTTCGTGTCCTGCGCGGAGATGTTCTTTCTGTACTGTGCGCTCCGGCTGACGCTGCAGGGGGATCGCCTTTCCGGGAAGCTGCTGGTGGCGGGACTCGCGGTGTTCGGAACATTCCAGAGCATGCTGGGCCTGACACAACTGTACGGCTTGACACCCGCACATCATTGGCGGTTCCGCATCACGGGCACCCTCTTCAATCCGGGTCCGTATTCCATCTATTTGGTCATGGTCATCTGCATCTGCGGCATCTATTGGTGGCGGAGACGAGCACTCGGCCTCTTCCGCCGGTCCAAGCCGTGGAGAAAGAGTTGTGCCGCTCTGCTCCGTTCGCTTTGCGTGCTTGCGGCTTTGTGCTGCGCCGTCGCCCTTCCTGCGACGTTCAGCCGTGCAGCCTTCGTCGCCCTTGCGGCCGTGCTCCTGGTCGCTTTGTGGCGAAACCGGATGAAGGGTGGCGTGCGTGCCTTGCGCTGGGCTATCCCGCTGCTGCTCGCCGGGGCGGCAGGGCTTTATTTCCTGAAACGCGGATCCGCCGACGGACGAGTGCTGATCTGGCTGGTTTCGTCGCAGGCAATCGCAAAGCGTCCGGTGACCGGACACGGAGTCGGCAGCTTCCTCAGTGTGTACGGGACGCAGCAGGCGGACTTTTTCGCCCGCCATCCGGGCTCCGCTTTCGCGGATGTGGCGGGAGCACCCGAGTACCCCTTCAATGAACTGCTTGGCGTGGGGGTGGAGCAGGGGGTGATCGGCATGCTGTTTTTCGTCGCCATCGCCGTGTTGTCCGTCCTCAGGCTTCTGAAACGCAGGGATGAACTGGCCTACGGCTGGCTGGCCCTGCTGATCTGCTCGCTGGCTTCCTACCCCTTTGCGCTCCTCCCGTTCCGCGTGCTCGCGGTACTCTTCGTTGCAAGGGCTGCGAATCTGGAGCGGAGCGTGTCGGGCGGGTGTCCGCAACCTGCGCGTGCGGGACGGGGCGGGAATGTGGTCGCCGCCCTCTGCCTCTGTCTGGCGGCGGGTTTCTTCCTCCCGTCGGCATATTCAAGAATCACGAAAAAGATTGAGGCGGTGCGGGCGTTCCGCTCGGGCAGTCCTGTCACCGACGGCGACGCCAGGGAATGGGAAGAACTTTTGTCAGACAATCCCCGCTGCTTGTACGACCGTGCGCTTGCGCTGCGGGACGCCGGGCGGTACAACGACAGCAACGCAGCCTTGCGCATGGGGAGGGAAGTGAGCAGTGACAACATGTTCCCGCTGACTATGGGCGACAACTATGCGGACCTCGGAGCGGTCTGCCTTGCCGAGCAGTCTTACCGGACCGCCCACCGGATGGCGCCGCGCAAGCTCTATCCGTTGCACCGGCTCCTGCAGCTGTACGAGCGGAACGGCATGGAGGAGAAAGCCCGGGCTGTTGCGGCCCGGATCGTGTCCGCAAGACCGAGGATCCGGTCCGTCGCAACCGCGGACATGCAGGAATATGCCCGAAATTTCCTGGCGGGTGCCGACAGCAGCGGAAAATGAGCAAACAGCCGAAAAGTGAAGATTGTGATGTGAATCGGGAAAAAATCACTACCTTTATAATTTGAACAACCAACGACTTGATTCGGACATGATACGCGCAAGAACGGGATTCTGTATGGGGCTGCTGTTCCTGGCGGTTCAAGTGCCGGTGTCCGCCCAGCGGCTGACGCTGTCGGAGGCGATCGAGACGGCCCGGACGCGGTCGGTGGCCGCGCTGCAGGCGAAGCATGCCTTCGTCTCGACCTATTGGGCCTGGCGTTCGTACCAGGCGAGCCGGCTTCCGTCGCTGCGGCTCTACGGCAATCTCCTCAATTTCGACCGGTCCCTTGCGCTGCTGCAGGACCCGGGCACCGGCGAGATGGTCTACGCCAACTCCTACAACCTGCAGAACAGCCTAGGGCTCGCCCTGTCCCAGAACCTGACTTTCAGCGGAGGCACCCTGTCCGTCTATTCGGACCTCTCGCGCATCGACCAGTTCGGCACGAACCGCAAGCTGACCTGGTATGCCCAGCCGATCACCGTGTCCTACCGCCAGCCTCTCTTTTCCTACAACCGGTTCAAATGGGACAAGCTCATCTCGCCCAAGGAATATGAAGTCGGCAAGCGGACGTACATCGAGAACATGGAGCAGATCAACATCCGCACCGTCTCCGCCTACTTCAACCTGCTCCTGGCGCAGATGAACCAGGAGGTTGCACAGACCAACTACCTGAACACGGGAACGATGCGTTCCGTTGCGGCCGAGCGGATGAAGCTCGGCAGCGTGACCCGGGATGAATATCTCCAGCTGGAGCTGCGGATGCTGAACGACAGCATCTCGATCAACGAATCTTCCATCCGCGTGCGGGAGGCCCGGATGATCCTGAACTCCCTGCTGGGCTACGACGAATCGTTCGAAGCCGACCCGGTGCTGGAAGAGAGGCTGCCGGATGTCCTGATGGACTACGACATGGTCATGCGGAAGGCACTGGACAACTCCACTTTCGATCTGCTGAACGACATCAAGCTGCTGAATGCAGAGTCTGCGGTCGCCCGCGCGAAGGCCGACCGGGGAATCAGCATGTCGTTCAACGCCCGCTTCGGCTTGTCCAACACGGCGCCGGAACTGCCGGCCGTCTATCAGAATCCCCTCAACCAGGAGGTCCTGGGGCTTTCCTTCAACGTCCCGATCTTCGACTGGGGACTGGGCCGGGGACGCGTGCAGCGGGCGAAGGCGGCTGAAGAGGTCGCCCGCGCGCAGGTGCAGCAGAGCGAGAACGACTACCGCCGCCAGATCTTTACCGCCGTGGGGCAGTTCAACAGTCAGCGGCAGCAGTGCCACTCGTCCCGTCGGGCGAAGGAGGTGGCCGAAGAGCGGTACACCCTGATGATGGAGAAGTTCCGCCGGGGCAACGCCTCTGTGCTCGAACTGAACAACGCCCAGAGCGAAAAGGACGCGGCCGTGCGCAGGTACATCTCGGACCTGAGCAATTACTGGAATTACTACTACGGCCTGCGCCGCATCGCCCTGTACGATTTCATCGGGGGCAAGGACCTCGACGTCTCCTTCGGGGAAATGATCAACCAGCCATGAATATGCATATTCCCAGAACATTGACATTCCTGCTGCTGTCCGCCGCACTGGTCTCCTGCAAGCAAGCCGCGAAAGAGACCGCGAAGGACGACGGCAAGCTGACCTACAAACCGCAGGTGAACGAGGTGGAGGTCATTACCCTGCAGAAGACCGACTTCCACCGGCAGCTGCTTTCAAACGGGCGGCTGTCCGCCGTGCAGCGGGCCGCCCTCAGTTTCAATTCGAGCGGCGTGATCGCGGACATATTCGTACAGAACGGGCAGCGGATCGGGCGGGGCGCGACCATCGCCACTCTGTCCCGCGAGGACATCGGACTGTCCCTGGAATCGGCGGAGAACGCCATGCGTCGGGCGGAACTGGAACTCTACGACGTGCTGGCAGGCCAGGGCTATCCGGCCCGGGACACTTCGCTCGTGCCGAAGGAAGTGCTGGCGACGGCCAAAATGCGGTCCGGCTACAACGCCGCCGTGATCGGTCTGGCGCGGGCGCGCTACGAGCAGGGCACGACGGCCCTCCGCGCCCCCTTTTCCGGCCGGGTGGCGGACATCAAGCTGAAGCGCTTCGACCACGCAAACGGTAATTTCTGCACGCTGATCGACGACAGCGCCTTCGATGTGGACTTCACGGTCATGGAGAACGAATGGTCGTTCGTGGAGGTCGGGCAGGTGGTGCAGGTGACCCCGTTCGGGGCTTCCGACCGGACGATTACGGGCCGGATCACCTCCGTCAATCCGCTCGTGGACCGGAACGGACAGGTCTCCGTCCGGGCGCGGGTCCGGGGTGACGGGCAGCTGATCGACGGGATGAACGTGAAGGTGGTGGTTGAACGGTCGGTTCCGGGACAGTTGGTCGTGCCCAAGAGCGCGGTCGTGATCCGGGACAACTTGGACGTGCTTTTCACCTACACGGACGACGGCAAGGCCCACTGGACGTACGTCAAGATCCTGGCGTCCAGCGGGGATTCTCATGCGGTCATGGCAAATGAAGACCGTGGCGCGGAATTGAAGGAAGGGGACCGGGTGATCGTGTCCGGCAACCTGAACCTGGCCGACAATTCGGATGTCGTGCTGGTGTCGAAATAGTCTCTCGCGATGCTCAAGACCCTGCTCGACAGACCGATCACGGTGACGATGGCGCTTCTGGTCATCGTCGTGCTGGGCGTGGTCAGCATCGGCCGGCTGCCGGTCTCGCTCATTCCGAACGTGCAGATTCCCTACGTGACGGTGCAGGTCGATGCGCCGAACCTCTCTGCGCGGGAAGTGGACGAGGCCGTGGTGAATCCGCTGCGCCAGCAGCTGATCCAGATCGGCGCGCTGGAGAACCTGACCACGGAGTCGCGGGACGGGAGCGGAACGGTCAAGCTGACGTTCAACCACGGGGCGGACATCGACTACCTCTTCATCGAAGTGAACGAGAAGATCGACCGGTCCCTGTCCTCCCTGCCGAACATCCCCCGGCCCAAGGTGCTGAAAGCCAGCGCGACGGACATCCCGGCCTTCTATGTCGACATGACCCTGAAGAAGGACGCTTCCTCGCCGGAAGATCCGCTCTTCCCTGTTTCCGCCGCTTTCACGGAGATGAGCCGCTTCGCGCGGGAGGTGGTCAGCAAGCGAATCGAACAGCTCGACGAGGTCGCGATGGTGGATGCGAGCGGCGGGGTGAGCCCCGAGATTCTGATCATCCCGGACAAGGAGAAGCTGCTGCAGATGGGCATGGACCTCAGGGGATTCGAATCCGTGGTGAACGGAGCCAACGTCCAGCTCGGGAGCCTGACCATCCGCGACGGACAGTACCGCTACAACGTGAAGTTCCAGAGCTATGCCGGGGACCTGCACGACATCGAGAACGTGTGGTTCAAGACGGCCGGCCGGATGCTGCAGATCAAGGACGTGGCACGGGTCGTCGAGCATCCGGCGAAACGGACCGGAATGGTCCGCTCGGGCGGAAAACCGGCCATCTGCATGGCGGTCATCAAGCAGAGCGACGCCCGGATGTCGGACCTGCGGAAAGCCATGGACAGGCAGCTCCGGTACTTTGAGTGGGACTACCCCGAGGTGCACTTCGAAGTGACGCGGGACCAGACGCAGCTGCTGGAATATTCCATCCACAACCTCATCCAGAACATCGTGCTCGGGGTGCTGCTGGCCTGCCTGGTCATCTTCCTGTTCATGCGGGACTTCCGCTCGCCGGCGCTGGTGTCCCTGACCATGCCCACGGCGCTGATCTTTTCGATGCTGGCGTTCAAGGCTTTCGGACTTTCCCTGAACATCATCTCCCTGTCCGGGCTGCTGCTCGGCGTGGGCATGATGGCGGACAACACGATCATCCTGGTGGACAACATCACGGGCCGCTGGCAGCGGGACTGTCGGCTGCGGGAGGCGGTGCTGGAGGGCACGAAGGAGGTCATGGGGCCGATGCTCAGCTCGATGCTCACGACCTGCGCGGTGTTCCTCCCGCTGGTGTTCCTGAGCGGCATCGCCGGCGCCCTGTTCTACGACCAGGCGATGGCCGTGACGATCGTACTGCTGACTTCCTACGTCATCACCGTCACGGTGATCCCGGTGTACTACTGGTGGTTGTACAGGAAGAAGCCTGCTTTCCGGAGCCATCCGCTGCTGGACCGGATCAATTTCAACGAGCCGCTCCAGCGCTGGGACGACCGGACCATGAGCTGGTTCCTGCGCCGCAGGTGGTTTTCCTGGTCCTGTCTGCTGCTTGCGCTGGCGGGTACGTTCGTGTGCTTCCGGTACATGCCGAAGGAACGGCTCCCGGAGATTACCTACACGGAGACCCTGCTCAAGATCGATTGGAACGAGCATCTGTCGCTGGAGCAGAACGAGGCACGGACGGCCGCACTCGAGCAGGTGATCGGGGAGCAGGGACGGCAGGTGACCGCGTTGGTCGGGACGCAGCAGTTCGTGCTCAGCCACAGCGGAGACCAGGGGCCTTCCGAGACCACCCTCTACATCAAATGTGATGACTTGCACGCGCTGGAGACCGTCAAGTCCGCGCTTTCCGGCCGCCTTTCGGCGGACTATCCGGGCTGCCGCTTCCGTTTCGATGCGGCGGGGAACATCTTCGACATGGTGTTCGC
>CABTXO010000037.1 GCA_902488725.1 uncultured Bacteroidales bacterium | reverse complement strand
GGACCGTCGGTGGCGACGAGCCAGCCCGGCATGTCCTCGGAAGAAATCTCGTAGTCCCCCGGCCGGAGGGTCACATCTCCGCCCGGAAGCGCCAGCACATGGTCCACGCCGGCGGTTTCCGCCTGCTGGACGGCCGAAATCTGCGCCTGGTCGAGCCGACCGAACGCAGCGGCGATTTCCTTCATGCGGGGTCCGTACACCTTGCCGAGCGTCTTGAAATTCGGCTTGATCTTCTTGGTGATGATGCCCGCGGTGTCGGAAATCAGTTCCGCCTCCTTCACGTTCACCTCCCCGAGGACCAGGTCCTTCACCTGCTCGAACTGCGCGCGCACCTTGTCGGAAATCACCGGCACCACGAGCTTCTGCAGCGGCTGCCGCACCTTGATGGACACTTTGCGGCGCAGGGCCAGCACCATCGACGATGCACGCTGCGCCAGTTCCATGCGCTCTTCGAGATCTCCGTCGACCACGGTTTCGTCGCAGACTGGCATATGCACATAGTGCACGGACTCCTCCCCGTCCGGAACGAGGTCCAGATAGAGCCGGTCCATGTAGAACGGCGCGATGGGTGCCGCCAGCACGGCGATGTCCACGAGCACTTCGTACAAGGTCTGGTAGGCAGAAAGCTTGTCCGCATCCATTTTACCGCCCCAGAAGCGCTTGCGGCCGAGCCGCACGTACCAGTTGGACAGGTGGTCGCAGACGAAATCCTGGATCAGGCGGCCTGCGGAAGTGATGTCGTAGTCCTCGTACGCAGCCTGCACCTTCCGCTTGAGGGTGTTCAGCAGCGAGATGATCCAGCGGTCGAGTTCCGGTCTTTCGGAATAGGCCACCTTCGCGGCCGCAGGGTCGAAGCCGTCCACATTGGCGTAGAGGGCGAAGAAGGAATAGGTGTTGTAGAGCGTGCCGAAGAACTTGCGGCGCACTTCGTCCACGCCCGCCTCGTCGAAGCGGAGGTTGTCCCAGGGCTGCGCATTCGTGAGCATGTACCAGCGGAGGGCGTCCGCCCCGTATTTGTCCAGCTGTTCGAACGGATCCACGGCGTTGCCCAGGCGCTTGCTCATCTTCTCCCCGTTCTTGTCCAGCACGAGGCCGTTGGAGATGACCCGCCGGAAGGCGGGCGTGCCGCTCACCATCGTGTGGATGGCATGCAGGGTGTAGAACCAGCCGCGTGTCTGGTCCACGCCTTCCGCGATGAAGTCGGCCGTGCAGCCGAACTTGGGGGAATCCAGGTTGCGGAGTCCCTCCTGCGCGTAGGGCATGGAGCCCGAATCGAACCACACGTCGATGAGGTCGGATTCCCGCACCATCTTCCGGCCGGAACCGCTCACCAGGAAGATCTGGTCCACGTAGGGCCGGTGCAGGTCGATCCGGTCGTAGTTTTCAAGGCCCATGTCGTCCGGATCGAAGCCCTGTTCCCGGAAGGGGTTGGACTGCATCACGCCCGCGGCGACCGCCTTTTCGATTTCTGAATATAATTCCTTGACGCTCCCGATGCACTTTTCTTCCTTGCCGTCCTCGGTCCGCCAGATGGGCAGGGGCGTGCCCCAGAAGCGGCTGCGGCTCAGGTTCCAGTCCTGGATGTTCTCCAGCCACTGTCCGAAGCGTCCGGTGCCGGTGGATTCCGGCTTCCAGGTGATCTGCTTGTTGAGGGCCACCATCTGCTCCTTCACGGCCGTGGTCTTGATGAACCAGGCGTCGAGGGGATAGTAGAGCACGGGTTTGTCGGTGCGCCAGCTGTGGGGATAGCTGTGCGTGTGCTTGAGGATCTTGAACGCGCGGCCGTCGGCCTTCATCGCCATGCACAAGTCGAAGTCCAGGGTCGGAGCGTCCGCCGGCAGGCTGTCGTCGAAGGCGTTCTTGACATAGCGGCCGGCAAATTCCCGGTAGGACGGATCCACATGCGTCCGGACATATTCAGGATCCAGGTCTTCCATCGGGTAGAAACGGCCGTCATGGTCCACCTGCGCCTGCCGCTTCCCGTCCTTGTCCAGCACGATCATGCCGGGCACGCCGAAGTTCGCCGCGACCCGCTTGTCATCCGCACCGAAGGTCGGCGCGATGTGCACGATGCCCGTACCTTCCTCGGTGGAGACATAGTCCCCGGAGATCACGCGGAAGGGGTCCCCCTCTTCGACCGGCCGGAACCATGGAAAGAGCGGACGGTAGCGGACGCCCACGAGCGCGGAGCCTTTGAGGGGCTCTTCCAGCACCTGGTACGGGACCAGCTTGTCACCCGGCTTGTAGTCCCCGAGCGGGAGTTCCGCGGCCTTGGGGTTGAACCAGGTCCCGAGCAGATCCTTCGCCACGATGTAGACGGCAGCCTGTCCCGTGTAGGGATTGAAGGAGCGCACGCGGACGTAGTCGATGTCCGGGCCGACGCAGAGGGCGGTGTTCGACGGCAGGGTCCAGGGAGTCGTGGTCCAGGCCAGGAAGTACACCGGGCAGGGATCCGTCCCGAAGACGGCCTGCGAGGCCGCATCCGGGATCACCTCGAACTGCACGGTCGCCGTCAGGTCGGTCACGTCCTTGTAGCAGCCCGGCTGGTTCAGTTCGTGGGAACTGAGCCCGGTACCGTCGGACGGGGAATACGGCTGGATGGAATAGCCCTTGTAAAGCAGTCCCTTGTCGTAGATCTTCTTCAGCAGGAACCACAGGGTCTCGATGTACCGGTTGTCGTAGGTGATGTACGGGTCGTTCATGTCCACCCAATAGCCCACGCGTTCGGTCATGTTCACCCATTCCGCCGTGTATTTCATCACCTCGGAACGGCAGATCCGGTTGTATTCCTCCACGGAGATTTTGGTGCCGATGTCATCCTTGTGGATGCCGAGTTTTTTCTCGACACCGATCTCGACCGGCAGGCCGTGCGTGTCCCAGCCGGCCCGGCGCTCGACCTTGTATCCGGTCTGGGTCTTGTAGCGACAGATCGCATCCTTGATGGAGCGCGCCATCACGTGGTGGATCCCCGGCATGCCGTTCGCGGAAGGCGGACCTTCAAAGAAGATGAATTCGGGGGCACCGTCCCGTACCTCGAGCGACTTCTCGAAAGCGCGGTTCTTCTTCCACCTGTGCAGAATTTCATTCCCGACTGCCACCAAATCCAACCCTTTGTACTCTTTGAATGTCATAATTTCTTTCTAATTTTGCATGCGGGCTTGGCCGTTGCACCGTTCTCATTTTGAAAGCGCAAAGATAGTCAATTCCGCGTTTTTTTACAATAGACCATGCACGTTATCGACATCATCCTTCTCCTGCTCTTCATCCCTGCCGTCATCCACGGAATTTCGAAGGGATTCATTGCGCAGGCCGTTTCGCTGGTGTCCCTGATTCTGGGTGCCTGGCTGTCGTTCAAATTCTCCGCCCTGGTCAGCACATCGCTGCAGCCCTACCTCGACGTGCCCCCGACCGTGCTGCAGGTGATCGCGTTCGCACTCATCCTCACCGCCGTCTTCCTGCTGCTCCTGCTGCTGGGGAAGGCCCTGTCCGGTCTGGTCAAGCTGGTCATGCTGGGCTGGCTGGACAAACTGCTCGGAATCGTCTTCTCCATCATGGAGGCGGGCCTGGTGACCGGCCTGCTCATCCTGCTTTTTGACGCCCTCAACTCCCATTTCGAACTCGTGTCACAGGCGACCCTGGACAAGTCCGTCCTCTACAAACCCGTCAAGCACATCGCCGATGTCGTGTTCCCGTACATGAAAGAACTGATATTCAATAAATAATGGATAGAATCATCCTCATTGAAACTTCCACCGCGCTCTGCTCCGCCGCCCTGGCCGAAGAAGGGCGGATCGTTTCGCGGCGCAGGAGCACGGAACCGCGTGCCCACGCTTCACAGACGGCTCCCTTCATCAAAGAAATGCTGGACGAGCGGGGGCTTTCCGTCCGGGACTGCAGCGCAGTGTGCGTAAGCAAGGGCCCCGGCTCCTACACGGGCCTGCGGGTCGGCGTCTCCACGGCGAAAGGACTCTGCTTCGGCGCAGACATCCCCCTGCTGTCCGTCGGCACCCTCGACACCCTCGTCTGGCAAGCCTTGGAAGGGAATATACTCCCGGAAGGCTGCCGGTACGTCATCCCGATGATCGATGCCCGCCGGATGGAAGTGTACACGGGCGTGTTCACGCCGGACGCTGTCCAGATCGAACCGACCGTGTCGCAGATCGTCGACGGCGGCACGTTCTCCGCACAGCTGGCGGAAGGACCGGTCCTGTTCATCGGGGACGGAGCGGAGAAATGCAAGACGGTCATCGACAGCCCGAATGCGCATTTCGTGTCGTGCTGTCCCGAAGCGGCCGCCATGCTCCGGCCGGCCGTGGCGGCCCTGCAGGAGCGCAGATTTGAAGACGTCGCCTACTTCGAGCCCTTCTATCTGAAGGAGTTCATCGCGACGGTCAGCAAGAAATCAATCCTTTAACCACATACAGCATGAAAATCGGAATGGCCAGCGACCACGCTGGATTTGAGTACAAAGACAAATTGAAGGCCCTGCTTCAGAAAAAAGGCCACGAAGTGGTGGATTACGGTACGGACAGCACGGTCAGCTGCGACTACCCGGACTATGCCCACCCGCTCGGGAAAGCGATGGACGGCGGCGAGGTGGAGTGCGGCATCGCGCTCTGCGGGACCGGGAACGGGATGGCCATGACCCTGAACAAGCACCGGAGCGTCCGCGCCGGTCTCTGCTGGAACAGCGAAATCGCCCGTCTGAGCCGCGCCCACAACGATGCCAACGTACTCGTGATGCCGGCCCGCTTCATCTCCTACGCCATGGCGGCCCGAATCGTGAACACCTGGATCTCCACCCCCTTCGACGGCGGACGCCACCAGCGCCGTGTCAACAAGATTCCGCTACAGAAATAATCAATTGGAAATCAAAGCTTTCATAGCAGACCGAACCGTGCTGGAAGCCGGCTCCGTCCCTGCGCTTTCCCCTTCGATCGATGCCTATCCCGACGGAATCATCCTGCCGGTCGACAAGCCCTACCGCTGGACTTCGGCAGATGTGATCCGCAAACTCAAGTGGGCCGCCATCCGGCACTTCGGCAAGAAAAACCTGAAGGTCGGTCATGCGGGCACCTTGGATCCGCTGGCCACCGGCGTCCTGCTCGTCTGCATCGGCAAGGCCACCAAACTTGCCGAAACCCTGCAGTCGGAGGGAAAGGAATATGTCGCCGGCGTATCCTTCGGCGCCACCACCCCTTCCTACG
The DNA here is from genome assembly GCA_902488725.1 of uncultured Bacteroidales bacterium. GTDB lineage: Bacteria > Bacteroidota > Bacteroidia > Bacteroidales > UBA932 > Cryptobacteroides. Next base: position 4,493 of record CABTXO010000037.1, on the reverse strand, counting down.
ACCTGGAAAAGGAGATCGACCGCCGCTATCCGACGGACGGCGTCACCGAAGCCGCGCTGCGCGCCGTGCTGCCGCAGTTCCTCGGGGAGCAGGAACAGATCGCACCCCTGTTCTCAGCCAAATCCATCGACGGGGTCCGGGCCTACGAATTGGCCCGGAAGCAGTACAAGGACGCCCATAAGGAAAAGAGCGAGGTGATGGACTGCTTCGACCACCGTGTGGCCGAGTCCCTCCACCGGCAGTGGATCACCCTCTCGGAACTCGAACTGCTCGCCTTTTCGGCAGCCGGGCCGCCGGAGCGGATCCCGCCGCTTCCCGCGGCCGCAGGCGACCGCCTTCGCCCGAACCCGAACATCCGTGTCGCCGACATCGGCGGCCTGGCCCTCCCCCGCGCCGACATCCGCATCGTCTGCAGCAAGGGCACCTACATCCGCGCCCTCGCCCGCGACCTCGGCGAAGCCCTCGGCAGCGGCGCCTTCCTGGATGGCCTGCGCCGCACATGTTCCGGGTCGTTCCGCATCAAGGAAGCCATCAGCATTTCTCAGGCCCTGTCCCTGTTCCGCCCTATTTCCGCAGATTGAATCCGGGCGAGGCCCATTCGGCCATGCCGCCGTCCGGGGCATCGTAGATCAGATACCCTTCCAGGTCCGCCCGGGACCGGATGAAGGCCTTCGCCTCCTCCAGGCCGATGACCATGCAATAGGTCGCGTAGGCGTCGGCGGACACGGCGTCCGGTGCCACGACTGTCGCGCTCAGGAGGGAGTGCGAAACGGGATAGCCCGTGCGCGGATCGATGGTGTGGGAATATTTCCGGCCGTCCTTCTCGTAGAATTTCCGGTAGTTTCCGGAGGTCACCACCCCGACGGCCGTTCCCGAAGACTCCCAGACCCCGTCCAGGTCGGCGCCTGGGGTCATGTTCCCGTCCACCGGCCGGTCGATGCCGATCGACCAGGGCTTCCCCGAGGGGTTGACCCCGTCGCAGAAGATTTCCCCGATGTCCACCAGCATGTCCTTCACCCCGACGGAGCGCAGGTACGCCGCCACCCGGTCGCAGGAATATCCCTGCGCGATGGCGTTGAAATTGAGGTAGGGCTGCACGCCGGGGACCCTGGCATGCATGTCCGCATCCAGCTTGTCCATCCCGCAGATGGCGCGCAGGCTGTCCACCGCCGCGGCGGAAGGCAGGGAATCACGCGTGAATCCGAAGCCCCAGGCATCGAAAAGCGGGCCTGCAGCCACATCCAAGGCTCCTCCGGTCTCTTCGTAGAACTTGCGCGACAGGGCGTAGATGTCCCGGAACAGTTCGTTCGGGACGACGGACTCCCCCGCGTTGAAGCGGCTCAGCTGGGAGCCCTTGTTGTAGCCCGAAAGCGTCGTGTCGATCTGCGTCAGGACGGCATCCACCGCCCGCCGGATCCGGGCGGGATCCCGGCGCAGCTGCGGGTCGACGCCCTTCAGGTTGATCTTCACCGAATAGGTTCCGCCCTGCGCATAGCCGGTGAACTGTACGTATGTCGCCTGCCGGCCGCAGGAGAGCAGCAGGACGGAAGCAAGAATTCCGGAAAGGATGGATTTGGAGATACGCATGCACAATATTACGCATTTTCGGAGGAATTGCCGGCAGTGTTGGACTGGTTTTTGCTGAAAGATTACGGATTTTGAGATATTAATACGATATTTGTACGATTGTACACCTTATGAACGTGATGAAATTCCATACGGTACTCGCCATCGGATTCGTCTTTATGGCCCTGGCCGCCTGCAAGAAGAAAGACAAGGAGGAAACCCCTCTCAAAAATTCCCTCAGCGGAACGATGACCTTCTCCATGCCGGCCTATGTCAGCAAGGACATCCCGATCGCGCTGACGCCCGTCGGGGTCAAGAATCCCACCGGGGCCCTCGGATATTACTGGACCGTGTCCTGGAGCACGAAGAGAGACACCACCAAGCTGGAGAAAGGGACCGGAGACGGGACCTTCGCGTTCCGGACGCCCCGGACCGTCGGGACCTACACGGTCAGCTGCATCGCCTTCGCGGAAGGCTACTCCACCAGCTCGGGCACCCGCACCTTCTCCGTGGTCGATGCGACACCGGATTCCACCCTTACGGATCTCGGCATCAACCGGGTTTCGGATCCGAAATTCACCGACCCGCGTGACGGCAGGACCTACTACACCGCGACCGTCGGGGGCAAGGTCTGGACCCGGACCAATCTGGGATATGCCGGTTCGGGCATCTCCTACGAAGGCTGTACCGTCATGGACCCGCTGTTCGGCCGTCTGTACACCTGGAAGGAAGCCGTGAAAGCCTGCCCTGCCGGCTGGCATCTGCCCTCCGATGCGGATTGGGCGGCCCTCGGTTCCGCCCTGTCCGGCGCGTCTTTCGCGGCCGGGGATGTGCTCAAAGGCGTTTCCGGCAGCTTGATGACAAATGCCCGCTTCATGGACAAGCGGATGTGGGAATTCTGGCCGAAGGTGAAGATCACGAACAAGTCCGGCCTGGGCATCATTCCCGTCGGCTATGCGTCGGACCGCGGAGACAGCTACCGCTACGTCGGGCTCAACGACTACGCCGCCTTCTGGACGGCCGACACCAAGGAGACGAACGGGGTGTACCGCTATGTGTACGTGAGCAATCCGGATGTACTGGTCGGCTACGGGGATCAGGAATCCTTCCTGGCATCCGTGCGCTGCGTCAAGGACTAGCGCAGGTCCGTGATCACATAGGAACTGTCGAGCGTCTTTTCGTCGAAGCGGAAAGACGCTTCCTTTTTGTCTGAATACGCAAGCTTGCGGATCGTGAAGTCGGTGACGGAGCGGTCCGACTGCTTCACTTCCGCCCCGATGAACTCGCCGGAGCCCGGCTTGAAATACAGTTTCAGCAGGGCGACATCGGAAGGGACTTCCGCTTTCGATCGCGGGCTGAGGATGGAGACATCGACCACCTTGTCCCCGAACTTTGACGTTCCGGCGGAGATCTCCTGAAACGCCTTGTCCACCGCCGAGATCAACAGGGCGGGATTGGCGGCGTAGTCCTCCCCGGAAGGGTCCACGGTCTCGATCACCGCTTCCTTCGTTTCCCGGTCGAGCACCCAGCGCGTCCGTCCGTCGCACCAGACTTCCATGCCGTCCCCCTTCATCCGGAAGGCATTCCCCTGCAGTTCCACGGAGCCGGCACCTTTAACGTTCGTGCCGTTCACGCGATGGACGTAGGAATATTCAAAAGACACGCAGGACTGCGAAACCTTGGCAAGGAAATCCCGCAATGCACGGCTGGCGGCGTCCGCCGGAAGGCAGGCCGCAAGCAGCAGGATGCAGGAAAGAATGATGGTTGAATATCTCTTCATGCCTTTCCGCAGATGCAGAAGTTGTGCCAGAGGCACGGAACTAGTTCCGGAAGGCCGCCAGCACCTTTTCCAGTTCGTCGAGACTGGTGATGAGCACCTGGCGCGGCTTCGAGCCTTCCTGCGGACCGACGATGCCGGCCGCTTCCAGCTGGTCCATCACCCGGCCGGCTTTGGCATAGCCCATGCCGAGCCTGCGCTGCAGGTCGGAGGTGGAGCCCCGTTGGGACATGACCACCATCTTCGCGGCTTCTTCGAAGCGGTCGTCCAGGTTCTTCATGTCGATGGCCCCGGGCGTTTCGTCGGCTCCCGCATCGGGCGCGGGCAGGTAGTACGGGGTGTTGTAACACTTCTTGTAGCCCTGCTGGTCGCCGATGAAGCGGGTGATCCGCGCCGTCTCCGGGTTGAGGATGAGGGCGCACTGGACGCGTTCCATTTCCACGCCGGAATAATAGAGCATGTCGCCCTTGCCGATGAGGTTCTGAGCCCCCGGTGAATCCAGGATGGTCTGCGAGTCCACCCGGGAAATGACGCGGAAGGCGATGCGAGTCGGAAAGTTCGCCTTGATCTGGCCGGTGATTACGTCCACGGACGGGCGCTGGGTCGCGATGATCACGTGGATGCCAGCCGCACGCCCCTTCTGGGCGAGGCGGATGATCGAACTGGTGATGCTCCGGGCTACGTTCTTGGATTCCCCGGTTGCACCGACCGACATCGTCAGGTCGGCATATTCATCGATCACCACGACCAGGTACGGCAGGAAGCGGTGGCCGTCGGTCGGCGGCAGCTTGCGGTCCTTGTACTTGTCGTTGTAGAGCTTGATGTTGTTGACGTACGCTTTGCTCAGCAGGGCGTACCGCTCGTCCATCTCCACGCAGAGGGAGCGGAGGATCCGGTCCGCCTGCTCGGGCTTCTTCACGATGGAGGCGTCCAGCTCCGACTGCTCGTCCTGGGCGTCCGGCAGCACGGCGAGATAGTGCTTGAGGAGATTCTCGTAGTAGGTGAATTCGACCATCTTCGGGTCGATGAACACGAACTTGAGTTCGGAGGGGTGCTTGGCGTACAGCAGGGAGCTCACGATCACGTTCAGCCCGACGGACTTGCCCTGACGGGTCGCGCCGGCGACCAGCAGGTGCGGGGCTTCCGCCAG
>CABTXO010000036.1 GCA_902488725.1 uncultured Bacteroidales bacterium | reverse complement strand
CCCGGCCTGTTTCTCCTCTTGCCCACCCGCCAGGCCCACGGGGTGAAGGTTCTTGGGGTGGGAGGAGCCGCTGGCATGGGTGAGCACCCGCTCCTCCTTGTTCATGCCGAACTTCGTCCCGAACAAGGCGTCGTAGTCGAAATTCTTCAGATCCAGGATGCCCCGTTGCCGGTCCAGGAATTTGGCGACGTCGCAGGAGAAGTACATCGCCGTGTTGTCCCGGATCGACGCGATCGCCATCTCCTTGATGCGGTCCACGGGCAGGTTGACATACAGCCAGTTGTGACCGTCGTAGACATGGCGGTCGAAGTCGATCTCATAGACCTTTCCATATTCCCGGAGCGGATCGTTCATCACCATGACATAGTTGTTGTCCAGATCCGCACCGATGAATTCCCGGTAGAAGGACTGCGGCGTGTAGGTCTTGCGGCTGACGAACTGGTCTTTTGCATCGTAGCGGGTCCATTCGAATTCGGTCGGGGGCACGCCGAGGCAGAGAACCAGCATCCGGTAGATTTCCTTGAGCATGCCGGTCTTCAGAGCCGGGCAGTCCTGTTTCGCCGCCTTCCGCAGCTGCAGACCGTCCTCGCGCAGTTTCTCGGCAAGCCGGGCGCGCATCTGGGAAGTGCTGTTCGCGGTGTACGTCTCGGGCATCACGTCGGAGGGGACGACGCCATATTTCATCACCAGGTTCGCCACGCCGGTGAACTGCCCGCCGTCGCCGATCGGGTTGCTGAACAGCCAGTCGACCTTCCGGTCGGAGAAAGGCAGGTCCTTCGTGTCGATCACGCCCTGAAGAAAGAGGTTCGCCTTTTCCAGCTGATCGTAGAAGAACAGATAGTTCTGCGAGAAAGTGAAACTGCCGAGGTTGTGCGTGTCGATCATCTTCGCCCGCAGCACGTTCAGTCCGGAGAAGAGCCAGCAGCGGCCGGAGGATTTCTGGTTCGTGCGCCCCTTGGTCCTGACCTCGTTCGAGAAATGGGTGTCGATCATCGCGAGGTTCTCCGTGTTGGCGGCCAGCACGCCGATGGAATTGGTGTTCAGCGCATTCTTGATGGCCTTGTCCGAAGGAGTTCCTTCGTAGCCTTTCCGGATCTCCGTGAGCATCTTCTCCGAGATTCCCCCGGCAGGATCAACGGTCGATTTCTGGGCGGTCGCGGTCAGCGAAAAGGCCAGTGCACACGCACCGGCGAGGAGAATGGAGCTTGTCAGTTTCATATTCATGCAGTGGTTGTCAATATTCTTGTAAGATACGGTTTTTGCCGGGGAAAACAAAACGAGACCGGCAAGCGGACAAGCGGCTGTAAACAAATTTGACAGACGGTTGTAAACAATCTTTACAACCGCAGTTTTTCGTAAATATTCAAAATGTTAATATTCAATATTTTGCGCCATTTGGCACGGGCCGTGTTGCCGAGATTGGCAAAACGGAATCAAATGATGAAAAATATCGGAATATGCCTCTGGCTGCTGGCCGCTTCAGCGCTGGCCGGCGCACAGGAAAACCCGCAGGCCCATGCGCAGGTCATGACCCTCAAGGACTGCATGGACTATGCGATCAGCAATTCCACCAAGGTCCGCATCCAGCAGGCAGCCGTCGGGGACGCCCAGATCGCCCGGCGCGACGCCATCTTCGCCGCCTTCACCCCCCAGGTCACCGGCAGCAGCTACGCCTACTACAATTTCGGCCGCGCCGTCGACCCCCAGACCAACACCTACATCAACACCACCTCCTTCCACAACGGCTACCAGCTCCAGGCCGGCATCGACCTGTTCAACGGCTTCGCAGCGGTGAACAACCTCCGCATCGCGAAGACCGCCCTCGCCATGGGGCAGCGCCAGGAGAAGCAGGTCGAGGCCGACATCTGCCTCGCCACGATGGAAGCCTTCTACAATCTCGTGTACTACACCCGTCTCGCCGACATCTACGCCGCACAGGTGCAGACCGCGCAGCAGATGGTCCGGAAGGCCAGGCGCCAGGAAGAACTCGGGCAGAAAGGCCATGCGGACGTGGTGCAGATGGAGGCTGAACTGGCCGACCGGGAATATGACCACACCAAGACCGTGAACCTCCGCGACCATGCGCAGCTGATGCTCAAGGACGTGATGTTCTGGCCCGTGGGCGACTCGCTCGCCATCGACACCGAGGTCTCCGAGGAGGAAGCGCTCGAAGAGCCGGTGAGCCGGGAGGAGATGGTGGAATATGCCCGGGCGAACATGCCCTCCGCTCAGATCGCCCGCTGGGCGATGGAGAACGCCAAACGCGAATGGAACAGCGCCAAATGGCAGCTCCTTCCCTCGCTCGGTCTCTACACCGGCTGGTCCACGACCTATTTCTCCTATCCCGGCGGCAATGCCACGGACCCCTTCCGCACCCAGTTCAAGAACAACGGCGGCGAGTACATCCAACTCTCCCTGAACATCCCCCTGTTCAACCGGCTGCAGCGGCACAGCACCGTCGCGCGCAAGCGCAACGCCTGGCGCAAGGCTTCCGCCGAATATGACCAGAAGATGCGGGACATCGAAGCCGAAGTGGCGCAGGCCGTCCAGGACCGGGAAGGCGCTTCGGCCGCCTTCCGGCAGGCGCAGAAGAAGTCCGCCGTCCAGGAAGAAGCCTATTTCCTCAACAGCAAGAAATTGGAGCAGGGTCTGATCTCCCCCATCGAGTACCAGACCGCCACCAACGCCTTCCTCTCGGCCCAGGCCGACCGCCTGAACGCCCTGTTCCAGTACCTCATCAAACGCAGCGTCGTCCGCTACTATGGCGGCACCCCGTACAATGAACAATAACCTGTTCCGGATGCCCCGGAGATCCGTAGCCACCCTCGGCTCGTGAGAGGGAGGGGCCCCGCAAGCGAGACGATTGACCGGGGCATCCGGAACAGGACAGTAAAAATGAAATAATGGAAAGAATCGATATGGAAGAATCAATGGATCGGAAACTGGAGAAGAAGACCGGCTGGCGGCTGGCCTTCACGAAGAAAGCCCTGCCGTACTGGCTCGGTGCCCTCGTGGTCATATTCATTCTCTATCTTGTGTTCCGCGGCAACGAAAAGACCCTCCGCGTCAACGCCGACACCCTCACCGTCAGCGCCGTCACCGAAGGCGAATTCAACGACTACATCCGCGTCAGCGGCCAGGTCCAGCCAATGGTCACCATCCAGCTGAGCCCGCAGGAAGGCGGCATCGTCCAGCAGATCATCACCGAGGAAGGCTCCACCGTCAAGGCGGGGGACCCCATCCTCCTGCTGAGCAACGACAACCTCGACCTGCAGATTCTGAACGCCGAATCCGAACTCGCCGAGAAGGAAAACATCCTGCGCAACACCATGATTTCCATGGAGCAGCAGAAACTCGCCCACGAACAGAACCGCATCCGCTACGAAACCGACGCCACGCGAGGGAAACGCGCCTACGAGCAGAACGAGCAGCTCTACGCAGAAAAGCTCATCTCCCGGGAAGACTACCTGAAAGCCCGGGAAGACTACGAACTGGCCCGGCGCAACCTCGACCTCACCCGCCGGAGCATGGACCAGGACAGCCTCTACCGCTCCACCGAAGTGGAACGGCTGCAGGAGAGCCTGGACAACATGCGCCTCAACATGGAACTCATCCGCCGCCGGAAGGAAAGCCTGACCATCAAGGCCCCCATTGACGGGGTCCTGGGCCTGCTGGACGCCGTGCTGGGCCAGTCGATCCCCGCCGGCACCCGCATCGGCCAGATCAACTCCGAAGGCAGCTACAAGATCGAAGCGAAGATCGACGAACACTACATAGACCGTGTCCTCCCCGGGCTGGAAGCCACCTTCGAGCGCCAGAGCGAAACCTTCGGCGCCCAGGTCCGGAAAGTCTATCCGGAAGTGCGCGACGGCAAGTTCCAGGCGGACTTCAAGTTCATCGGCACCGAACCCGACAACATCCGCACCGGCCAGACCTACTACCTGAACCTCCAGCTCGGCCAGCCCGAACACGCCGTCCTCATCCCCCGCGGCACCTTCTACCAGAAGACCGGCGGCAAGTGGATCTATGTCGTCAGCGGCGGCAAGGCCGTCAAGCGGGAAATCCGCATCGGCCGCCAGAACCCCCAGTTCTATGAAGTGCTGGAAGGCCTGCAGCCGGGTGAACAAGTCATCACCTCCTCCTACGACAACTACGGCGACTCCGACATCCTCGTCTTTTAATATTCCCCGAATATGAAACGCATCAGCGACACTCTCATCAAAATTCTCTCCCTCGGCATCGGCCTCGCCGTCGGCATCGTGCTGATTGCCAAGGTCTGCTTCGAACTCTCCTACGACAACTTCTACCCGGAAGTAGACCGGATCTACCAGATCCGCACCGGCCTTGAGCGGCAGGGGGATGACATGGACTTCAATCAGGTCAGCGGCGCGGTCGCCCCCGGTTTCAAAGCCGAAATCCCGGGCGTCCTGGAAGCCACCCGCTACACGGGCATCTTCGAATCCGACCAGTTCTACGACGAAAGCCGGAACGCCCTGAAGGCCGACATGGCCGTGGCGGACTCCTCCTTCTTCCGCGTCTTTCCCCGCCCCTTCCTGGCCGGCGACCCCGAAAGCGCGCTCCACGGCCACGAAAAGAGCATCGCCGTTTCCCGCAGCTTCGCAGAGAAACTCGGCGGAGTACAGGAAGCCCTGGGCAAGCAGGTTTGGAACGAATCCGAACCCAATGCCCGGTTCACCGTCGTCGGAATTTTCGAGGACTTCCCCGAAAACGGCACCTTCCATTTCGATATCCTGGGCAGCATCGACTTCATGGGCGAACGGAGCCTGACCAACTGGCTCGGGAACGACCGCTACCACGGCTATGTCAAACTGGCCCCCGGCGTCGACCCCGCTTCCCTGAAAGAGGCCATCCGCAAGATGCAGGAGGCCCATCAGCCGCTGGAAGAAATCGAAAAGAACGGGACCAAGCTCTGGTACTTCCTGGACGGATTCGCCGACAACCACCGGACGCAGCCCGAGGTGAGGAACCAATCGCTCATCATCTCCATCGTCGCCTTCCTGCTGATTCTCATTTCCGTCCTGAACTACGTGCTCATCGCCATCTCGGACGTCATCCGGCGCACCCGCGAAATCGGCGTCCGCAAATGCTACGGCGCGAAAGAAGCGGACATCTACGGCATCATGCTGAAAGAGACGGCCCTCAACCTGGGGCTCTCGCTGCTGGCCGCCGCCGCGGTCGTCTTCCTGTTCCGGGGCACCATCGAGACCCTGCTCTCCACGACCCTGGGTGGGCTGCTGATTCCGCAGACCTTCCTGGTGCTTGCCGGCGTAGTCCTCCTCGTGTTCCTGGCTTCCGCCCTCATCCCCGCCCGGATGCTCACCCGCATCCCCGTGTCCAGCGCCTTCCGAGGCTACAAGGAAAGCAAGCGCCGGTGGAAACTCTCCCTGCTCGCCTTCCAGTTCGCCATCAACACCTTCCTGCTGATTCTGGTCCTTCTCGCGGCCACCCAGTACCGCAAGGTCCTCAACAAGGACGTAGGCTACGACTACGACCAGCTGGTCTATGCCCGCATCCCGGGGGCAGGCCAGGGGAAACTCTACGACATCGTGGACAAGCTCCGCTCGCTGCCCGAAGTGGAAGGCGCGGAACTGACCTATGTGCTGCCCTTCGACGCCGCCTCCGGCAACAACGTCTATCTTCCCGGCGACGACCGCGAACTCTTCAACGTGGCCGATGAATATGGTGCCACGGAGGGGTTCTTCCGCCTGATGGGCTTCCGACTGCTCGAAGGCACGGAGCCGAAGGGCCCGAAGGAAGTCGCGGTCAGCGAGTCCTTCGTGACCAAGATGGCGCAGTTCGCAGACTGGTCGGATGGCGCAGTCGGGAAATCGATCTTCATCACGGAACATGCGGAGTCCGGTGACGATGTCTTCACCATCAGCGGGGTGTACGAGGACTTCTGCATCCACAACGCCGTCGCTCCCGACACCCGCCCGAGCATCCGCTTCTGCTGGAACCGGGGCGACGACTGGGGCGGCAAGTTCGACTGGTCCCAGATCATGGAGACGGTCGTGGTGAAGCTGCGCACGGTCGACCGCCCCAACCGGCAGGCCGTGGAAGCCGTCTTCCAGGAATTCCTGCCCGACCGCCCGGTCGAGGTGTCGGTCTATTCCGAAACCATGCGCAGCCTCTACGACGGCATGAAGCACATGAAGAACACCTTCGGCATCGGCGCCATCGTGGCCCTGCTCATCGCCTTCATCGGCCTGGCGGGCTACATCCGGGACGAATCGAACCGCCGCAGCGCGGAAATCGCCATCCGCAAGGTCAACGGCGCCCAGTCCCGCGAAATCGTGGGAATGTTCGTCCGGGACATCCTGAAGATCGCCCTCGCGGCCGTGGCCGTCGGCGACATCGCCGCCTGGTTCGCCGGCCGCAAATGGCTGGAGCAGTTCCCTGACCGGGTCGGCTTCGGCCCGTGGTACTTCCTCGTCGGCGACGTGCTCCTGCTCGCGGTCATCGTGGCCATGGTCGTCCTCAACTGTCTGCGCATCTCCCGGATGAATCCGGTCGAATCCATCAAGAACGAATAATTCATTTTCAAACCATCCAATATCATGATCAAAGTCAACAATCTTTCAAGAGTCTTCCGGACGGAAGAAATCGAGACCACGGCCCTCAACAACGTTTCCTTCGAAATCGCGGACGGCGAATTCGTCGCCATCATGGGCCCCTCCGGCTGCGGCAAGTCCACCCTGCTGAACATCCTCGGCCTGCTGGACAACCCCACCTCCGGTTCCTACGAACTGCTCGGACAGGAGGTCGCGCACCTCAAGGAAAAGGAACGCACGAAGTTCCGCAAGGGCAACATCGGCTTCGTGTTCCAGAGCTTCAACCTCATCGACGAACTGAACGTCTATGAGAATGTCGAACTCCCCCTGCGCTACCTGAACATGCCCGCGTCCGAACGGAAACAGCGGGTCACGGCCATGCTCAAGCGCATGAACATCAGCCACCGCGCCCAGCACTTCCCGCAGCAGCTCTCCGGCGGTCAGCAGCAGCGCGTGGCCATCGCCCGCGCCGTGGTCGCCAATCCCAAGCTGATCCTGGCGGACGAACCGACCGGCAACCTGGACTCCAAGAACGGCAAGGAGGTCATGGACCTGCTCTCCGAACTCAACCAGGAAGGCACCACCATCGTGATGGTTACCCACTCCCAGCGCGACGCCGCCGTGGCGCAGCGGACCATCGACCTCTTCGACGGCCAGATCGTCGGAGACGTGAAAAACGAACTGTGATCAACTTTTTTTTACTCGTTAAACTTAAATATTGAATGAAAGGTCAGTCATTGACGCAGACCCTGCCCGTGACGGGTCGGGTCTGCCGAGACCGGCCGAAAAAAATTATCCTGCACAAATCCATGAAAAGTTTCCTGAAATTTCTGAGCCACAACAAGCAGTACAGCCTGATCAACCTGCTGGGCCTGTCCGTCTCGATGGCTTTCGTCATCCTGCTGGCGGTGTACGTCCAGCGGCAGCTGCGCACGGATGCGTTCCAACAGAATGCGGACCGGATCTTCGTGATCGCCAACGACGAGAACGTCAACGCCGCCTACTGGCTGGACAAGCACCTGAAGAACCGGTTTCCGGAGATCGAAAAGTCCCCGGCTTTCACGCCGCTGGGCAAGAATCGGGAGTTTCAGATCGGCGGAGAGAAAGTCTATGGCAGCGCGACCTGCGTGGATTCCACCTTCTTCGAGATCTTCAGCTTCGACCTGGCGGCCGGCTCGAAGGAGGACTGGAAAGTGTCCTGGGACCGCTGCATGGTCAGCGAGGATTTCGCCCGGGCGCATTTCTCCGGCGTCGATCCCGTGGGTCAGAAGATCGTGTTTTCGAACAATGCGGACTACTCCCTGACGGTGTGCGGCATATTCAAGAATTTCGGCAACTCCGTCCTGCAGACCCCCGACGTGCTGATGCGGGGGGAAGTCTGCACCAAGATCAACAGCGCCAACGACGAGCGCATGAGCAACGCCGGCTCCAGCACCTGCTTCGTGATGACCTGGCCCGGGTCCGATCTTCAGGCCCGGAAGGCGGACATGCTCTCCTACCTCCAGGAAATCTACTGGGTGTACAAGTCCAAAGACTACAAAGATGTCCGGGTCATCCCGCTGCGGGACCTGTATTTCATGGACCACGCGAAGGAAGACTACAACGGTGCCCTCAACTTCGGCGACCGCGCCCTGGTGCGGCTGCTCGCGACCCTGTGCATCCTGCTGCTCCTTTTCGCGGTGCTGAATTACGTGAACATGACGACGGCGCTCACGGGCTTCCGCGCGAAGGAGATGGCCACCCGGCGGCTCGTCGGGGCGGGGAAAGGAGGCATATTCCTGAAAATCATCGGCGAAAGCATCCTGGTCTGCGCGGTGGCGATGCTCCTGGCCCTCCTGCTGGCCGAGGCCCTGTCTCCGCTGGCCTTCCGGATGCTGGACTACCAGCTCCCGGTGCTGGCCTCGCTGAATCTGGTCACCGTGCCGCTGCTGGCCGGCTTCGTACTGCTGGTCGGGCTGCTCGCGGGTTTCGTCCCGGCGGTGCTCATCCAGCAGGTTCATCCCATCGAGATCGTCCGGGGTACCCTGCGCCGCAAGACCAAGACGCTCTACAGCAAGGTCATCATCGTGATCCAGAACGTGATCGCCGTCGCAATGCTGGTAGCGGCCCTGACGATGTTCCTGCAGGTCCGCTCCCTGATCAACGCCCCGCTGGGCTACAACACGCAGGACATCCTCAACATCGACAACAACTACGGGAAGGCGTCGGAATTGACGGCCCTGCTGGACAAGTTCCGTGCGGAACCCCTGGTGGAAGACGTCGGCCTGGGCGAAGGAACGCCTTTCAGCGGGACGAACAACTGGACGGTGGAACTCGCCAGCGGCACCTGGTGCTCCTTCCAGATGATCCAGGGCGACAGCGCCTACTTCCGCATCCTGGGACTGCGGCAGAAGCAGGACAACCACAATCCCGGCAACTACTGGCTCAACGAGCAGGCATTCCGGCAGATCGGCATCGGGGAAGACGCCACCGAATTCCAGACGAAAAATGAGGGGGCGTCAACCATCGGCATCGGAGGCATCTACTACGATTTCCGGATCTGGTCGATTTTGGAAAATTCCAGCGCGACCCTGATCAACAACCGCGGAACCTATAACCCGGACCGTTATCCCTGGAACATTCTCGTGAAGACCACCGGCGACCATGCGGCGGCCCGCAAGCGGCTCTCGGAAATCTCCGCGGAACTTTTCCCGGACACCCTGTTCGAGGCTGCATATCTGGAAGATGCCATCCGGATGCGTTTCGCGGAACAGACCCGCCTGCTGCGCATCGTCTCGGTCTTCGCCCTGCTCTCCCTGCTGGTCGCCGCCCTCGGCCTCTTCGCGATGAGTTCCTACTACCTGCAACAGGAACGCCGGACGGTCGCCCTGAAGAAAGTCTATGGGGCGGATTACGACGGCGTGCTCCGGGAACTGGTCTTCTCCTTCCTGAAGATGATCGGAATCGCCTTCGTCATCGCCGTCCCCCTCGCCTGGCTGGTGATGCACAAGTGGCTGGACACCTTCAGCTACCACATCGACCTGCACGCCTGGATCTTCCTCGCCGCCGGCGCGGCCGGCGCCCTCCTCGCCTCCGCCACCCTCCCCTTGCCGACACTCCACGCCCCCCGCCCCAACCCCGCCGAAGAACTGAAAAAACAAGAAAAAATCTTG
>CABTXO010000035.1 GCA_902488725.1 uncultured Bacteroidales bacterium | reverse complement strand
TTCATCCTTGCTGACCTTCCGGTCGCCCGGGAGCCCCCCCGCCTGGTCCTTGATGTTGCCCATCTTCTTGATCTGCTGGATCTGGTTGTAGAAGTCCATGAAGCCGAACTGGTTCCTGGCCAGTTTCTTGCGCGTCTCGCGCGCCTGCTTCTCGTCAAACTGTTCCTGTGCTTTCTCGACCAGGGAAACCACGTCTCCCATGCCCAGGATGCGGTCCGCGATGCGCTCCGGGTGGAACACATCGAGGGCCTCCATCTTCTCGCCGGAAGAGATGAACTTGATCGGCTTGCCGGTGACATATTTGATGGAAAGGGCCGCACCGCCCCGGGTGTCGCCGTCCATCTTGGTCAGCACGACCCCGTCGAAATCCAGCCGCTCGTTGAAGACCTTGGCCGTCTCCACGGCATCCTGGCCGGTCATGGCATCCACGACGAACAGGGATTCCGTCGGCTGCACGGCCTTGTGCAGGGCGGAGATCTCGTCCATCAGTTCCTGGTCGACCGCCAGGCGGCCGGCCGTGTCGATGATGACCACGGAATATCCTTCCGTCCGCGCCTTCGCGATGGCATGGCGGGCGATGGCGATGTTGTCCTTCACGCCCTCCTCGGTGTACACGGGCACGCCGATCTGGCTGCCGAGCACTTGCAACTGCTCGATGGCCGCCGGCCGGAACGTGTCGCAGGCCGCCAGCAGCACCATCATCCCCTTCTTGCTTTTGAGGTTGTGCGCCAGCTTGGCGGCGAAAGTCGTCTTGCCGGAACCGTTCAGGCCGGCCACCAGGACCACCCCGGGATTGCCTTTCACCCGGATGTCCTGCGAGGCGCTGCCCATGAAATCTACCAGCTCGTCGTGGACGATCTTCACCATCATCTGCTGGGGTTTCACGGCGGTCAGCACGTTCTGCCCCATGGCCTTTTCCTTGACCTTGTCGCAGAAATCCTTGGCCACGCGGAAACTTACGTCGGCATCCAGCAGGGCACGCCGGATGTCCTTCAGGGTTTCGGCAATGTTGATTTCGGTGATCTTCCCCTCACCCTTCAGGATCTTGAAGGACCGTTCCAGTCGCTCTTGCAGGTTTTCAAACATATTCCCAAATGATTGTTCCTGCAAATATACAACTAATTTCAAGAATGGCGGCCGCAGTCGCTGATTGGCAGCAACGATGTGTACAGGCTCACCACCACTGTGCGGAACCAGGTCTCCCTGACCACTTCCCGAAAGGAGAAGGCCGCCTGTACGGTCGCTTTCTCCCTTTTTCAATCCCGAAGTACATGAAGTCCGTTTCCGCGGAAAGAAGTTTCTTCCTGCAACGTTTGCAAAAATGACGCAAAAATTGTTAATTTCGCACACCGGTTTGAAACGGGCTTCCGCACGATCGGGACACAATGTGAGACCTTAACGTTAATTCTTCATCAAAATGGAAAAAGGACCTATCTCTCAATTCATTACGCATCACTATCGCCATTTCAACTCTGCATGCATCGTCGATGCAGCAAAGGCGTATGACGAACTGCTCGCCAAGGGCGGAAAGATGTTTCTGGCCATGGCCGGCGCCATGAGCACGGCCGAAATCGGACTTTCTCTTGCCGAGATGATCCGGCAGGACAAGTTCTCCTTCGTCTGCTGTTCCGCCAACAACCTTGAAGAAGACATCATGAATCTGGTCGCCCATTCGCACTATTATCGCGTGCCCCACTACCGCGACCTCACCCCCCAGCAGGAGCAGGAACTGCTCGACAACCACTACAACCGCGTGACGGACACCTGCATCCCCGAGGAAGAGGCCTTCCGGCGGCTGGAAGGCGCGCTGGTGGATGTCTGGACGAAAGCCAGGAATGAAGGGAAACGGTACTTCCCGTATGAATATATCTACCAGCTGCTGCGGAGCGGCGTGCTGGAGCAGTACTACGAAATCGACCCCAAGGACAGCTGGGTGATGGCCGCCTGCGAGAAGAACATCCCTATCATCTGCCCCGCCTGGGAGGACTGCACGACCGGCAACATCTTCACGGCGCACTGCATCCGCGGAGAATTCCCGACGGACCTGGTCAAGACCGGCATCGAGGTCATGATGTTCCTGGTGGACTGGTACAAGGCCAACGCAACCGGCGCCGGGGTCGGCTTCTTCCAGATCGGCGGCGGCACGGCCGGCGACTTCCCGATCTGCGTGGTTCCGATGATGGAACAGGATCTCGGATGGAAGGGCACTCCGCTCTGGTCCTATTTCTGCCAGATCTCCGACAGCACCACCTCCTACGGCTCCTATTCCGGTGCCGTTCCGAACGAAAAGATCACCTGGGGCAAGCTCTCCCCCACCACCCCGCGGTTCATCGTGGAGTCCGACGCTACGATCGTCGCCCCCTTGATCTTCGCCTACGTGCTGGGCTGGTAAGACAGCCCGCTCTCTGAAACCGGAGGACGGCCCGCAACGGGGCCGTCCTTCCTATTTCCCAATTTCACGCCCCTTATCAACCACATGATTAGACACGGAAACACCGTGGCCCGCCAGCTGGCCAGGATCGGGATCGTGCTCCGGAAACTCAACCGAAAAGGTCAGAAGCGCCGGGCGGATTCCGCCCGGCTGCGCCGGACCTGCGCAAAGATCGAACACAAACTTTCCGAATGGGTGCAGACGGGGAAGCACCGGGAGCACTATCCCTCCATCGGGCGCATCACGGAAGAGCTGGACATCACCCGTGAAGAACTGAACTTCTACTGCCACACCCGCCTGCACAGGACCTTCTATGAATGGCGGAAAGAACTCCGCATCCGGGAAGCGATGCAGCTCATTCTGGATCACCGGGAGCTCGCGCTCTGCGAGATCGGCTTCGTGGTCGGCATCCCGGACAAATCGAATTTCCGGCAACAGTTCCGCAGCATTGCAGGCTGCACCCCGCGGGAATGGCGGGAAACAGACGGCCATCCCGAACGGATCGGGACGGAAGGCTGAAGATTCCGCAAGATTTTTGCAGAAAAATTTGGAATCTCGAAAAACATCGCTATCTTTGCCGTGTATTAATAGACTAGTACACTAAACAAAGAAGCATGATTCAGATCGACAACCTTGCCTTCAGCTACGGCTCCATCCCGGTGCTGAAGAACATCACGACCAACCTGGAGGCCGGCAGGATCTACGGGCTGCTGGGCGAGAACGGGGTCGGCAAGACCACCCTGCTCACCCTTCTGTGCGGCTTGAAAAAACCGCAGGCGGGTCGGATTGCCACCGACGGTGAAGCCCCCTATGACCGGCACCCCTCCCTGCTCGAAAAGCAGTACTACCTCCCCGACGAGGTCGTCCCGGTGCCGATGCGGGCCCGGGAATGGGCCCGTGAAACCGGGAAGTTCTGGCCGAATTATTCCCAGGAGAAGTTTCTGACCATCCTGCGGGAATTCGAGACGGACCCGCTCCAGAAAATGACGAAGATGTCCGCCGGCCAGCTCAAGAAGACCTACGTGTCCCTGGCCCTGGCGACCGGCTGCAAGTACCTTTTCATGGACGAGCCCACCAACGGCCTGGACATCCCCTCGAAGGCCCAGTTCCGGAGCGCCGTCATGAAATACACGGCGGAGGACGCCACCATCGTAATCTCCACGCACCAGGTACGCGACCTGGAGAACATCATCGACCCGATCATCATCCTGGACCGTCAGGACGTGCTGCTGAATGCCTCCCTGGAAGACATCACCCGGCGGTTCTATTTCGATTACGGGACCTCCCTCCATCCGGACGCGCTCTACTGCGAGCAGGTGCCGGGCGGCTTCATCCAGGTCTATCCCAACACCACCGGTGCCGAAAGCAAGGTCAACGTGGAAGCGCTGTTCAATGCGGTGCATGCCCACAAGGCCGAAACCAAAGCCATGTTCAACGCAACACAGGAGGCCTAATCATGAGCAACACATTCTCTTTCAACCGTTTCTGGAACTATTTCCGGTACGACCTCAAGACCCTCCGGGGCAACATCGGCATCATGGTGCTGCTGCTGGGGCTCGTTCCGATCATCGCCTATGTGTTCTTCATGCTGTTCGGCGGCCTGTTCAGCGGCGACTTCTTGAAGAGCCTGCTTTCGGACGCCCGGATGGACGGTCCGTCCCTCGGCGCGCGGATCGGCATATTCATCGGAAGCACCCTCCTCTTCGCGATCATCTTCCCGTCCCGCGCCTATGGATTCCTGACGGAAAAGAAGGCGGGCGCTTCCTGGCTGCTGCTGCCGGCTTCCCGGGGAGAAAAATTCATCTCGATGCTGCTCTGCAGCCTCGTCATCGTGCCGGCCGTGTACTTCCTGCTCTACCTGGGCAGCGACCAGCTGGTCTGCTGGTTCGACCGGACCTGCGGAGATTCCCTGCTGACGATGAAACTCGGCGGTCCGGACGGGTTCCTGCTTAAAGGACCGCATGACGGCTCCCTGCTGGTCGCGAACGGATTCTGGATTGTCTATGCGATTGTCGCCGAAAATGCCGCCATCTTCCTCCTGGGGGGTCTCTTGTTCCGAAAATGGAAAATCGTCGGCACCATCGTGGCCCTCTTCGTCCTGAACACCCTTTTCACCGTGCTCGCAAGCACCCTGATCGGGCACGTTGATTTCAGCTTCACCGGAGAGAAGATTGCCGAATGGGAGGGCAGGCACGCCGACAGCCTCAACTTCTGGCTGAACGGCCTCATCGACCTGAAGGTCGGACTCGTCCTGGCCGCCTGCGCGGTCGGCGTCTGGTTCCGGCTCAAGACCCTCAAACATTAATCCCGCAACCATGGAATTCAACGCGAACAAGGCCATCTACCTCCAGATCGGTGACGCGCTCTGCGAGCGCATCCTGTCCGGGGAGCTGCAGCCGGAAGACCGGATCCCTTCCGTCCGGGAATACGGGGCAGACGTGGGCGTGAACCCCAACACGGTGATGCGCACCTACGAAAAGCTGACCCAGGAAGCCATCATCTACAACAAGCGCGGCATCGGCTACTTCATCTGCCCGGATGCCCGGGAAAAGGTGCTGGAAGCCGCGCGCAAGGAGTTCTTCGAAAACGAACTGCCCGCCGTCCGCCGCAAGATGGAGCTGCTGGGCATCGACCCGGCCGTCCTGCTGGCAAAAAACAATCAATAATATTCCGAACCCAATTACGTCTCATGAATATGCGCACACGCCAATGTTCCGCCCTCGCCGCCGCGTTCGCGCTGGCCGCGACCCTGCTTTCCGGCTGCTATGTCCGGATTCCCGAAAAAGTGATCGAAGATCTGAAGGAAAAGATTGCCGCGACCCCGGGGACTCCGAAATCTCAAACCTTCTGTTTCGGTTCCTGCCGGAACATCCACATCCTCAACGACTGGGACAAGGAATATGTCCAGACGGACGGAGATTCCGTCCGGGTCGTCATCGTCACTTCGGACGTCGTCCTCGACCATGTCCGGATCGAACAGGACGGGACCGACCTGCTGATCGGCTATGATCTGAAACTGTCCCGGTTCCAGGCCGCGGAACACAAGGTCACCGTGTACGGTCCCCTCCCGGACTCGCTCTTCCTGCGGGGCAGCGGAGACGCGCACATCTCCAGCGTGACCGGAGATTCCCTGTACATCTCCGCGGTCGGATCGGGAGACGTCATCCTTGGAATCGTGAAACTCGGCGGGAAACTCACCATGGTGAAAGAAGGTTCCGGCGACTTGTCCCTTCCGTCGGTCGATGCCGGGACGCTGGTTCTTGAAAAAAATGGTTCGGGTGACACCTATCTGGCCGGAAACGTGCGCAAGGCACAGTTTTCGAAGCAGGGTTCCGGAGACCTGGACGCGGGCAGGCTGAATGCCAAGGAAGCCAAGGTTCTGGAAGTTTCCGGTTCCGGCTCGTTCCGCTACAACCTGAACGGAGAGACCATCGACACAGACGAAGATTAAATCCAAGCAATATGAAAACAAACGTATCGAAACTGTTTGCCCTCTTTGCGGCGGCAGCCCTGCTCTTCAGCTGCACGCTGAGCGTCGGGCAGAACCACCGGAAGACCACCGTCCGCGGCAGCCGGAACCTGATCACCAAGACCTTCCAGCCCGGCCAGTTCTCCCGGATCGATGCCTCCGGCATGTACGACATCGACATCTATCAGGTGGAAGACACCCCCCGGGTCGAGATCACCACGTCCGACAACATCATGGAATTCGTCCAACTCGACGCCAAAAATGCCGTGCTGAACATCGGTCTGGACGGAAAGCACCGCTACGACATCAAGAAGATCCAGGTGAAAGTGTATGCCAAGTCCCTGGAGGGCCTGATCATCCGCGGCGCTGCGGACGTGTCCATCACCCACGGCCTCATGACCCGCGCCCTGAACCTGGAGGTGAACGGAGCGGGCGACCTGCGCCTGGAAGGCGTCGATGCCTCGGAAGATGTCAAGGTTGAAATCAACGGTGCCGGCAGCGTGCATGCCCGGAAGATGGCCGCCGACAACCTGATCCTGCAGGTGGACGGCGCCGGAAGCGTGGACGTGAAGGAGATCGAGAGTGAAAAGGTGACCGTGACCATCCGGGGCGCCGGCAATGCGGTCCTCTCCGGAAAGACCGGGACGGCCGTGCTGAAAGTCGGCGGCGTGGGCAGCATCAACGCGACGCAGCTGAAGGCGGACAATTACGACATCGACAAATCCGGCATCGGCTCCATCAAGCACTAGCCGACATAGAATTCCCGGCGGTACGGGTAGTGCGCGCGCATTTCCTCGAACTTTTCGGGGGCCATCCGCAACATGAAGTCGTCGGTGAAGATCGGATAGTTGTACTGCAGGACGGAGGTGACTTCGCCCTGCGGTTTCGCTTTCAGGTCCAGCTTGATGGATTCCAGTTCGAGGACTTCGGTGCGGGGGAAGAAATCATACAAATCGGCGACACCGAAATAGCGCGCGACCGCACGGACGGCGGCGGCGGTGCCGTTCTGCTTGCCCTGGTAGGAATAGCCGGCGATGTGCGGCGTGGCGATGTCCACCATTTCCATCAGTTCCCGGTCGATGTCCGGCTCATGGTTCCAAGTGTCGATGATGACCGATCCCAGTTTCGGAATGGCACGCTTGAGGGCTGCGTCCACGACCACCTCCCCCCGGGAGGCGTTGATGAAGATCGTGCCGGGGCGGAGCTGATCGAAGAAGGCGTCGTCGGCCATGCCCCGGGTGGTTTCATTCAACGGGACGTGCAGGGTGACGATGTTTGCGTTGGCCAGCAGGTAGTCCAGCGGACAGAAGCCGTCGGGGCCTTCCTCCGCCATCCGGGGCGGGTCGTTCTTCAGCACCTTGAAGCCCAGATAGCCGGCCATCCGGTCGACTCGCTTGCCCACGTTTCCGACCCCGATGATGCCCAGCTTGTCGCCGTCCAACCGGATCGCCTTGCGCGAGCAGACCCCGTACAGGGCGGAGAAAACATAATTCATCACCCCGCCGGCGTTACAGCCGGCCGCATTGCGCACGGTGATTCCGCGCCGGTCGCAGTACGGGAGGTCGATGTGGTCGGTGCCGATCGTCGCCGTGGCGATGATCTGCACCGCGGCATCCTTCAGCAGGGCCTCGTTGCAGATCGTACGGGTACGGATGATCAACGCATCCACATCCTTGACATCCTCCGGCGAAATTTCTTTTCCGCTTTTGTACACAACTTCCGCCCAAGGCTCGAACACGCCCTCCAGAAACGGAATCGCCGCATCCGCGACGATCTTGAAACTTTTTCCCATGATGATTCGGTTTTCCGACCCCAAAGTTACACATATTTCCCGAAGGTTGGACGTCGGTGCCTACTTCAGGATCAATTGCCGGACCAGGCCGACTTTGCCGTAGTCCTTGTCGAAGAGTTCGTCCTGCAGAAGGAAGGCGTTCATGGCCTCGACCAGGGCGGGACACTGGAATTCCAGGTGGCTGCGGACCATGGAAGAGGAGAGGGTCACGTACAGCTTTCCGTCACGGTAGAAACGGCGCAGGGTGTAGCGGGAAGCTCCGGAAACAGCATCCCATGCCGCGAACACGCGCCGGGTGTTCAGACCGGCGCTGAGTTTCAGGGCGCGGACGTACATCGGGATGATCTGATCCATGCCGAGCGCCTCCTTCCGGGGAACCCCCTTGACCTTCTTGAAGCGCTCCATCTCAGATCCGTTTGAACGCCCCGGCGGCGGTCTCGAAATAGGCGCGGTCCTCCGTGATCCCGTCCACGATGCCCGCCATGCGGACCTTGTTGCTGTCGGTGATGAAGATCTGGCCGAAGTCGTTGCCCGCCACCATGCCGAGCAGGTTCGAAATCCGGCCCATGTCGAGTTTGTCGAAGACATCGTCCAGCAGCAGCATCGGGGGGAAGCCATATTCCCGCTTCATCAGCTCGTACTGCGCGAACTTCAGCGACACGAGGAAAGATTTCTGCTGTCCCTGGGAACCGCAGCGCCGGATGGGATAGCCGTTCATCGTGAACAGGAAATCGTCCCGCTGGATGCCGGCCGTAGTGAACTTGCAGCAGAGATCCTTTTCCCGGTTCGCCGCAAGCAAGTCGGCCAGCGCCCCCCCGGCGAGATCCGAGGAATACGCAATGCGCACCTCCTCCTGCCCGCCGGACAGGGTCCGGTAACCCTCCGCGACGACCGGCACCAGGTCCTCCACGAAACGCGCCCGTGCCGCATGGATCCGTGCGGCATGCTCCCCCATCCGCGCATCGAAGACGGACAGCAGGTCCAGGTCCACCCGGCCGTCCTTCAACATCCGGTTGCGCTGGAAAAGCAGGCGGTTGTACTGCTGGACAGCGGCAAGATATTCCCGGTCCATCTGCGAGAGCACGGCGTTCACGAAGCGGCGCCGCTCCTCGCCGGAATCGCTCACGAGCGAGATGTCGGCCGGGGAAACCATCACGATCGGCAGGACGCCGATGTGTTCGGAAATCCTGGAATAGGCCTTGTCGTCCCGCCGGACCCGCTTCTCGCCGGCGGCATTCACCTGCACCGAAAAGCGTACGTCGGGGCCGGAAGGCATGCCGTAGGTGCCCGAAAGGGCGAATGTGTCCGTCCCGTGCCGGAAATTGAAACGGTCGGAAGAGGTGAAGGCACTTTTCGTCATGGACAGATACCAGACCGCGTCCATGAGATTGGTCTTGCCCGCGCCGTTGTTCCCCGAGATGCAGTTGATGTTCGGGGAAAAGGCCAGTTCCTGGAAAGCGATGTTCCGGAAATCCTGGACGACTATTTTTTTCAATGCAGGCATGGTTTTGCAAATATAGCCAAAATATGGGGAAGGGAAATTGCGGGATTCAACAAAATTTCCTAATTTTGCGGTCCATTCAGTCCGGAAATAATTAAAATTCATAAAAATGGCAAAGGAAAACGAGAAAGAGCGGGAGCAGTTGCGGCAGGAACGCGTCGAAGAGACCGTGTCCAGGACCAACCAGTTCCTGGACGAGAACAAGAAGACGATCTACGGCATCCTGATAGCGCTGCTGGTGATCGGACTGGCCATCGTCGCCTGGTACAAGTTCTATTATCAGCCGAAGCGTACGGAAGCGATCGACCAGCTGTACCCGGCCGAGGCGAATTTCCGCGCGAAAGAGTACAAACTCGCCCTCGAAGGGGACGGGAACGTGCTGGGATTCACCCAGATCATCCAGGACTTCGGCAAGAAGGCCGGCAAGGACGTGTATTTCTACGCAGGAGTCTGCGAACTTCAGCTGGGCAACTACGAGAACGCCTTGAACTACCTGAAGAAGTACACGGGCAAGGATGCGATCCTCGCCGCCCGTGCGACCGCCTGCAGCGGCGATGCCTATGTCGGGCTGGAAAAATACAAGGATGCACTCGCCTGCTACGAGAAGGCTGCCGCTTCCGCGGACA
>CABTXO010000034.1 GCA_902488725.1 uncultured Bacteroidales bacterium | reverse complement strand
GGGTGTTCCGACCGAGGTGGACCATCTTGGTCCCCGTGTCCGCCTGCTGGCAGTTGTTGGTGACGGCCACCGAATAGAATTCCGACGTGGAATTGTCCCCCCGCAGGATCGTGGAGGGATATTTCCAGGTGATGGCGGAGCCGGTCTCGACCTGCGTCCACCTGAGGTGGGAGCCTTCCCCCTTGCAGAGGCCCCGCTTGGTCACCAGGTTGAGAATGCCGCCCCGTCCGTTCGCGTCGCCCGGGTACCAGTTCTGCACCGTCGAATATTTCACGTCCGCACCGGCTTCCACGATGATCTCCACCACGGCCGCGTGCAGCTGGTTCTCGTCCCGCATCGGAGCGGTGCAGCCTTCCATATAGCTGACTGAGGATCCTTCGTCGGCGATGATGAGGGTCCGTTCGAATTGCCCGGTCCCCGCCGCGTTGATGCGGAAGTAACTGGAGAGTTCCATCGGGCATTTCACGCCTTTGGGAATATAGCAGAAACTGCCGTCGGAGAAGACCGCCGAGTTGAGGGCTGCGAAGAAATTGTCGCTCCGCGGCACGACCGACGACAGGTATTTCCGCACCAGGTCGGGATGCTCTTTCACGGCTTCGGAGAAGCTGCAGAAGATGATGCCTTTCTCCGCCAGGGTGGACCGGAAGGTGGTCGCGACCGACACGGAGTCGAACACCGCGTCCACGGCCACGACGCCCGCCAGCGCTTCCCGCTCCCGGACCGGGATGCCCAGTTTCTCGAAGGTCTCTTCGAGTTTCGGGTCGATTTCCTTGGGCCGGTCTTCGTCCCGTTTCGGGGCGGCGTAGTAGATGATGTCCTGAAAATCGATTTCCGGCATGTCCAGATGGGCCCAGCGGGGCATGGTCATCTTCTGCCAGCGCCGGAAGGCGTCCAGACGGAACTCCAGCATCCAGTCCGGCTCCTGTTTCAGGCCGGAGATGGTCCGGATGATGTCCTCGTCGAGACCCTTCGGGATGAACTCCTGGTGCACATCCGTCACGAAGCCTTCTTTATATTCCTGGGACGTGAAGTCCCGGAGGATTTTGTCTTCTTCTTTCGCGTCCATATTCAATGTCTTCGTACCCGTGTCCGAAGTTTGCAAATATAACCAAACTTCCAACAATTCTTACGCTTGCGCAGACATGCCCTGCAGGTCGGCGAAGACGAGGGCTGCCATGGCCTCGACGATGACGGGGGTCCGCAGGGCGAAGCAGGTGTCGTGACGGCCCGGAACGCGGAGGGATTCCTGTGTGCCGGTCGCGAGATTGAGGGTCTGCTGCGCCTTGACGATGCTGGAAGTGGGTTTGAAGGCCACCCGGAACACGACGGGGCCTCCGTTGGTGATGCCCCCGTTGATGCCTCCGGCCCCGTCTTTCGCCGGCTTGACCGCGTCTCCGTCACGGACGAGGGGGTCGTTGTGCTCGGAACCCTTCATCCGGGCGGACTGGAAGCCGTCTCCGAATTCCACGCCCCGGACACCCGGGATGGCGAACAGCGCATGGGCGAGCAGGGATTCCACCGAATCGAAGAAGGGTTCTCCGAGTCCGGCGGGTACGCCGTCGATCCGGCATTCCACCAAACCGCCCAGGGAATCCCCTTCCTTCGATGCTGCCGCGACCGCCTGCACCTGCTGCGCCGGATCCCGGAAGCCGCCGACTTCCGACAGCCGCGCCGTGAAGGAATAGCCGCACATCTTCTTCGCCACGACGCCGGCGGCGACGATCGGCAGGGTGAGCCTGCCTGAAAAGTGTCCGCCGCCCCGCGGATCGTTGAAGCCGCTCCACTTCATCCGCGCGGTGTAGTCTGCATGGCCCGGTCGCGGAAGATCCTGCAAGGCTGCGTAATCCCCGGACCGAGTGTTTTCGTTGCGGAACAGGATCGCAAGCGGTGCCCCGGTCGTGCGTCCCTCGAACACCCCGCTGAGGATTTCCGGCAGGTCGCTTTCGATCCGCGGCGTGGTACCGGCCGCCCCGCTCTTGCGGCGCAGCAGGTCCAGTCGGAAATCTTCTTCCGAAAGCGGAAGTCCGGCTTTTACGCCGTCCAGCACGATGCCGATCGCCGGCCCGTGCGATTCTCCGAACAAGGAGACTCTGAAATGTGTACCGAATGAGTTCATATGCTATTCCCCCGAGGTCGTTTGTTTGAAATAGTCCAGCAGAAAATCCATAGGGGTCATTACCGGAATGGGGCTGAAAGTGAAGTCTTTGACATTCCGGGTCAGAATGGCGTCGCATCCTGCAGAAACCGCACAGTAGTATTGCAGGGCATCCTCGAAATTGTGTGCCTTGCTCTCCAGCGCGGATGCATAATCCGAACGGGTCATCGGAGCGATGTCCATCAGGGAAGAAAGAGATTCCAACGTCTGGTACAATTTCTTCCCGGCGAGCTGCGCCCGCAGGATGAAAGTCATGTTCACCATTGTCAGGACAGAGGCGGCAAGTCGGACATGCTTCGTTTCCGCGAGTTGGATGACGCGCTTCGACGCAGGATAATCTTTCCTGTCCGCGACAAAATCTATCAGGACATTCGTGTCCAGAAACAGCTTGTTCATTTGCTCAAAAGATAGGCAAGCCGTTCGTCTTTCCGGATGTCTTCATCCGTGAAATGTACGATTCCGGACAAGGCTTGGAGTTCAGGAGAAAGCGGTTTGTTCAGAAAGTCCTCGAAAGAATTGAAGCGAGGCTCCTTTCCGGCAGGAGACTCGGTACGCTTTCCGTAGCCGGAAACGCGTCTTGAGGTCCTTTTCTGCCGTTCCGACCGTGTCGGCGGATCATACGCCACATCCCGCAGCACCTGCTCGACGTAGTTGTTGAGACTCCGGTTTTCTTCCGCGGCCTTGGCCTTCAGCCGGTCCAGCAAGTCTTCGCTCAACCGGAAAGCCGTCTGTTTTTTCTTATTGTGTTCTGCGTCCATGGTGTTATACTTTTGCTAACAAATATATAACAAATTCGGCGAAATGCAAGCGGGGCTGTGCAATCTTTCAAACTCGCATCAGCTTGTCAAAGCTGCGCCAGAAATCGGGGAAGGACTTGGCGACGCAGGCGGTGTCGTCGATCTCGACCGGACCGTCCGCGCCGAGTGAGGCCACCTGCAACGCCATCACCATCCGGTGATCGTGCGAGGAAGTGTAGATCCCGCCCCGCAGCAGCCGTCCGTTCAGGCAGCGCCCGGCGAGCGATTCTCCCTCGACGGTCAGCGTGTCTCCCTCCGCGGAAGCCTCCACGCCCATCTGCGTCAGCATATTCACAATCGCCGTGCCGCGGTCGCTTTCTTTGCCCGCGAGCCGTTTGAATCCTTGAATATGGCTGCGTCCGCTGCAGAAGGCGGCGAGGACGGAGACGATGGGGAAGAGGTCCGGGCAGTTGCCCAAATCCGTGTCGAAGGTGCGTAGAGGAGCCCGCTGGACCGTGATCATGCTTCGATGGCCGTGCGCCTCCGGGACCGGTTCCCCGTCTTCCGGCAGGGGCTCCTCCAGTCGGGACAGGCTGGCGCCTGCCTGCATGAGAATGTCCATGATCGAGATGTCGGCCTGCAGCGAGGTGGTGTCCAGCCCGGCCAGCTGCACCTTTCCGAAGATCGCGCCGGCTACGAGGAAGTTGGCGGCCGCGCTCCAGTCGCCTTCGATATCGAACGAGGCCGCCCGGTAGCGCTGCCCGCCCTTGATGTCGAAGGAAATGCCCGTGCAGTGCCCCCAGTCCTGGGATTCCAGGAATTCGTCGTCGCCTTCCATTTCGCTGCCGATGCGGATGCCGAACTTCCGGAGCACGTCGAGGGTGATGAACATGTAGGGGATGCTCTTGGGCTCCTGAATATGCAGGACCGAGTCTTCTGGGAGCAGGGGGAGGGCCATCAGCAGGCCCGAAATGAGCTGCGAGCCGTTTTTTCCGGACAGGTCCGCCCGTCCCGGCAGCAGCGGGCCCTGGACCGAGAGCGGCACGCGGAGTTCTCCGCCCGGCTTGTCGGGCCGGAGCAGGGTGCCGAACCGTGCCATGATTTCGGGGGCGTCTTTGAGAGGGCGTTTCAGCAGGGTGCCTTCTCCGTCAAGGTGTATGGGGATTGACCGGCCGACGGCCAGCAGCGGAATCATCAGGCGGGTCAGCAGGCCGGATTCACCGACATGGATGTCGGCCGGCAGATCCCGCCGCCCGCTCGGGATGACGCCCTTACCTGCTGTCCCCGTGATCTGCAGCCTGTCCCCGACGACCTGCACGGAAGCCCCGAGCGCCTGTGCGGCCCGCAGCGCCGCATCCGTGTCCCCGCAAGGGGAATAGCCCCGCAGGACCGAAGTGCCTTCCGCCAGCGCCGCGGCCAGGATGGCCCGTTGGGCGAAACTTTTGGAAGCCGGCATCGTCAGGGGCGGCCGGTCGGCCGGGTGCGCGGATCCGTCGCTTTCCGGAGCGATCCCGCTTCCGATGAACGACCGGCCGCCATACACCGCCTGCCGCATGGCATCAGAGTCCCATTGTCCGGGCGCGGCCGCCTCTTCCGGGCGTAACGCCGCATAGGTGAACGGTGCTCCCTGCTTCAGACATTCGATCCGCGACGCGCGTCCGGCATCCCCCATCGCAAAGGCGATCAGGCTTTCCGCGGCAAAGCCCGACGACCCTGAACGGGCATATTCATAGAGCGACAGCATCCGCGCAACGTCTGCCTCCGAACGGGCGGTGCCCACGATCTTCACGATTTCTCCCCCGAAGCGGCTGCAGCGCTCCGCGGCCTCCCGCAGCGCATCTACGGACGGGGTGCCGTCGAAACAATGGCAGGAGCGGATCATCGTGACCCCGTATTCAGTACAGGCCCGGCGGATCTTCTTGCCGACCTGCGGGGGGGCCTCGATCTCCAGATCGGCGTATGCGGCGCCGGCACGGATCGCCGTCAGCAGCCGGGACTCCGCTTCTTTCCAGGACATCCCGGGCTCCGTGCCACGGCAGGTTGCCACCAGCGGCGTGTCGGCCGTGGAAAAAAGGGTCTCGATGTCCGCTTCCGAAAGGGAGCACCGATCCAGCCGGATCTCCGCCATTTCAAGTCTGTCCAGCAGGGACAGGAGTTCTTCGAGTTGCCTGTGCTGTAAGGTCGTGCAGATCATTTTCTAGGGCGCGGGTTGAACGGGATCGGAAACTTGCATGATTTTCACCGGGCCGAGCAGCCCCGACGGAGACAGGAGCACCGGCTGTTCCCTTCCCCGGAAGTCGTTGCGCAGCAGGATGTTCGTGGATGTGTAGGGCTTCCGGTCCGGGTGGAGCTGGTCGCCGGCGACCCGGTTGTACCAGGAATTGACCACGCGGATTTCCACGGTGTTGCGTCCCGGCACCAGCGCGTCGGTGACATCCACGCGGAAGGGAGGCGTCCAGCAGATCCCTTTGTCCCGGCCGTTGAGCCGGACGGTCGCGATGCCGACATCCTTGACGGAGCCCAGCTGCAGGACGAAGCGTCCTGCCCGGGGTTCGTTCCAGGTGAAGGATCCCGTGCAGGTGGCGGCTCCCGAATAATAGCGGATGCCGTCGTCGTCGGACAATGTCCAGTCCGTCAGCCGGTTGAACAAGACGGAGTCCGGACCGCCCCATGCCGGGTCGAAGTGCACCCGCCAGGGACCTTCCAGCGTGAGGCAAGCTGCATATTCCGGGAAATTGCGGATCCCGGTCCCCTGCGCATCCGCCGGGATCGGGGCGTTGAACACCACGAAGAGACTGCCGTAGGGATCCAGCACCAGGGGGATCCGCGTGCGTCCGTCCCGTTGCGTGAAGACGCAGGCGGCGGAGACCGAACCATCGAGCGGATTCCAGAATTCCGGCCGGTGTCCCGTGGTTCGGAAGATTCCTTCGAAACGCTGCGTTTCACCGGTCTGGTTGCAGACGAAGTAGCAATCCTTCCCGTCCAGCTTGTAATGAATATAGTCGAACGCTCCCTGCCAGTCGCGTCCGGATACCTCGAAGTCGGGATGCAATCTCTTTGAAAGTAGGTAGTTGCGCGCCGTCATTCCGGAGACCAGCCTGCCTTTTCCCGGACCGGAAATCTGTGCGGATATCGCTTGGAACCGGCGCTGTCCCTTCTCCCCGCCGGTCCGGCTCACGTACCGCTCCGGCTTGCCGCCGATCACGGTGGCCCCTGCCCGCAGCAGCCTCCGGACCTTTTTGAGCGCCGCCAGCGAAAGCGTCTTGTGGTCGGGGAGGACCAGCGCGGCATAGGTCAGCCCCGAGGGGACGACGAGCCTTCCCAGCGGGTCCACGGTCAGACGCAGCAGGGTGTTCTCGTCCGTGACATCGTAGTCGTAGCCGGGCAGGATGCCCGGCAGATCGGCTTCCTTGAACGGGTAGACATTGGGCACATGATCTCCGTAGTAATAGAGGATGTCTGCCTGGAAACGGCCTTCCTGCGCGACCAGCTGGGTCCGGCGGAGGTAGTCGATGAAGCCGGCGGATTCGTTCCACCAGGTCACCCGGGGATTGATGTGGGTGCCGGCGAAATATTCCTGTCCCGGCAGCCCCATTTCGGGCGGAGAGGCGGTGAAGGTGTGGAAGTAGACCCGGTTCAGCCCGGAGCAGACCTCGTGGTCGAAGGAGGGTTTCTGGCTGCTCCACAGTTCGTCGTTCCAGTGCGGACCGATGCTGGTGAACGATTCCGCCCCGACGATTTTCCGGCCGAGAATATGGGCGGCGGAGGCGGCCTGCTTCACATAGAACCGGTCCCGCGGCGTGGGCCTGTGCGGGGACGGGACCCAGAACTCGCTCATCATGATGTCGCTGTAGGAATAGTTCTTGATGCCGTCCAGCGGCCCTGCGTGGGGCCCGGCCGACTCCGGCTGGATACCCATTCCGTTCCGGTGGGCATATTCCGCGAAGCGTCCGTAATGGTTGACCGCCACGGCATCGGCGATCGCTTTCCGGAAGTCGGCGAGGAAGCCGTGGGTCGCCTCCATGTCGTCAACCACATATCCACCGATGACGGGAAGCCAGGGGACCGGATCATAGCCGCAGTACTTCCGGAAATGGTCGGCGAAGCGGTCGGACCAGTTCATCCCGCCACATTCCCAGCTGTCCGTTTCCATGTATTTAAGCGTCTTTCCGACGTGGCCCCGGACGCTCTGGAGAATGGGTTCCACAACGGTATTCCAATAGAAATCAAATGCTTCCGGACTCATGTGGTCGAGCACGTTCCCCTGCCAGCCTGCACTGGAAGTCGAAACGGCGGCATTGGTGCAGGTGTAACCGATGCGCATGAGCACCCATTTCCCGGCGGGAACAGTCCAGCGGACCCGGCCGTCCGGATCCATCCGTCCGGTCAGATCCCGGACCTGCTTCCGGGAGACCCGGTAAGGGGTCTTCTCCGGGGCCTTTCCCTTCCGCTCGTTGGAGAGGAGGAAGCGGCAGTCCGGCGCACCGCCGCCCAGTTCGTGCACGCCCAGCTTGTAGTCCAGCATCTGCACCGGTTCGCCGGAGACCTTCCGGTCGTCGATCGGGAAGGCCAGCACGGCAATGTCCCGGTAGAACCCTTTCCGGGTTTCCGGCTGCGGCAGCAGCGTTTCCGAAGCACCGCCTTCCACCACGGCTTCCGAATAGGTCAGGGTCTTGGCGGCATATTCAGGCGTGACGCAAGGTCCCCCGAGGTTCCATCCGCTCTGGATGTTGAAGCCGATTTCCAGGCCGAGCCGTTCCGCCTCGTCCAGGGCGAACGAAAAGAGATCGCACCAGTCCTTCGACCCGAACAGCGGTCCGGCAGGGATGTCCTTGTGGTGAAGCTGGTTGTGTCCTCCGGCATCGAAGATCATCGCCCCGAAGAATTTCCTGGACTTCATCGCTTCCAGGTCCCGGGTGATCGAGGCCTTGGACACGTTCCCGTTCAGCCACCACCACCAGCAGTCAACCCCGTACCGGGACGGCGGGTCGGCGAATTGTGCGCGGATCGTTTCGAAGTCCGGTCCGGCGGCATCGGCGGACTGGCCGTGGGATGGAAAGGAAAAGGTTGCCGCCGAAAGGAGGCAGATCAGCAAAGTCGTCTTACGCATTTTCATGTGTTTCCAGATTGAGTTCCGTCAGGCTGAGGTCATAGATCCCGACATCCCCTACGGTGCGGGGCAGGATGAAATGGATGATCTCTCCGTCCGCCTTCTTGTCTTTCCGCATGGCTTCCGCCAGCTCCGGGAGCGGATAGGGGCAGCTCACCGGCAGTCCGCAGCG
The DNA here is from genome assembly GCA_902488725.1 of uncultured Bacteroidales bacterium. Lineage (GTDB taxonomy): Bacteria > Bacteroidota > Bacteroidia > Bacteroidales > UBA932 > Cryptobacteroides. The sequence goes on along the minus strand of CABTXO010000034.1, from coordinate 1,669 downwards.
CCGGAAATCCGTCTCCAGCCTCAAGGCCAGTCCCGGTGCGGCGATTCCGAGTTTTTCGGAGAGACGGGCGGCCAGGAGGATCCCGATCGCAACGGCCTCTCCATGGGGGACCGATCCGCCGGAGCGCTGCTCGATGGCGTGGGCGAAGGTGTGCCCCAGGTTGAGTTTGCGCCGCTCCCCGTGTTCCTCCGGATCCCGCTGCACGATGCCGGCCTTGATGCCGGCCGCCGTGGCGACCAGTTTCTGCAGCGATGCGGAAGCCGTGCGGACAGCCGCGGCGGGCTCCGGAGCCGCATGGATGGCGGCGAGCAGCGTGACAGCCTTCGCGTACAGGCCGTCCGTGTCGTCCAGCAGGAACGACTTCAGCAGTTCCGCCGAGCCGGACACGAATTCCCGGTACGGCAGGGTTTCCAGCACCTCCGGGCAGAGGAAGGTCATTTCCGGCTGCCGGATGACGCCGAGCATATTCTTGAATCCGTCCAGATTTACTCCGTTCTTGCCCCCGACGGCGGCATCCACCTGCGCCAGCAGGGTCGTGGGCACGAATCCGAAACGGATGCCCCGCTTGTAGATGGAGGCGGCGAAGCCGGCGAGGTCGGTCGTGATCCCGCCGCCGACGGCGAGCAGGAAGGCGGACCGGTCGGCATTCTGCTCCAGCAGCCACCGCTCGATCTCCAGCACCGTAGCCAGGGTCTTGGTCTCTTCCCGTGCGTCGATTGCCAGCCGCCCCCGCTCCCCGATGCCGAGCGCGTCGGCGATGTGCCTCACCCGGCCGTCGCAGACCACGAAAATGTTTTCATAGCCTGCCAGACGGGTCTTGACGGTCTGCAGGGGAAGTCGGAGGATCCGGAGCGTCATTGTCAGAAATCATACAGGTTCAAACCTGTCTCCGCATCGAATCGGCGGCCGAGTTCGAGGTTGAACTTCCGCACCACCAGTTCACAGGCCCCGTTCAGGACCGCGGAACGCAGGTGGCCTCCGATGATCGTGTAGTCTGCGCGGGCGAATGTCGCATGCAGGTGCAGATGGGCCTTGCCGTCCTTCCGCGAGATGTTCCCGACCAGATCGGCCATCTCCATCTGCTCGGTGAACGTCTTGTCCACATAGCGCATGGTGGCCGAATCGAGGATGCACAGGGTGGCTTCACGGACCGCACCCAGTCCGCTCACTTCTCCTGCGAAGATGCCTTGCTCCGTGCAGAACGCCGCAAGCGCCTGCACGATTTCCTGATGGTTGTCGATGCTGACGACATACGTGTCGCCCTTCTGTCTGAATTTGTACATATTCCTTGTTTTTTTCCGTGAATATAGCAATAATATGCTAATTTTAGCCGTATGAAAAAGGAAGGAATCCTGATTCCGGCTTTTGCGGCTCTTTTCGTCCTCGCCTTTCCGCTCTACTGCCGGGGCGGGCGGGACGCCGTGCAGGCCGGAGGGCAAAATAGTCAAAAACAAAAAGTCATGAAGAAGGAATATGTCCGGCCGGACGATGCTGCGCTCCGGAGGAAACTAACGCCGCTGCAGTACGAAGTGACCCGGAACGCCGCGACCGAACGTCCGTTCACCAATGAATATGACCGCGAATTCCGCAAGGGTATCTATGTGGACATCACCACCGGCGAGCCCCTCTTCCTGAGTACGGACAAGTTCGATTCCGGCTGCGGCTGGCC
>CABTXO010000033.1 GCA_902488725.1 uncultured Bacteroidales bacterium | reverse complement strand
GGTGGACGTGTCGGGTGCCCTGTCCGACTATTCTGAAGAAATGACTTACGACCTTGCCCTCGGAGATTCGACCTCGCTGGACGGGAACTCCGCCCTCCGGCAGCTGGCCCTGCAGGCGGAACAGCTGGCCGCGACGGTCCGGATGCAGCAATATGCGACTCTGCCGTCCCTCGCCCTGGGATTTGCCTACAACTACAGCGCGATGGCGAACGACTTCGTGTTCAAGAACTACAAATGGACGCCCTATTCCTACGTCGGCCTCAGCCTGAACATCCCGATCTTTTCCGGGGGGCAGCGGACCAACCAGATCCGGCAGACGAAGGTGCAGGCCACAGAACTGGCCCTGCAGCGCATGGACACGGAGCGGAAGCTGCGGATCGCGATCCGGCAGTACCTGACCGCCATGCAAACGGACATCCGGAGCCTCGCGGCAGCCCGGGACGCGGAGCGGACCGCCCGGAAGGCCTATGACATCGCGGCCAAGTCCTATGCGGTCGGGCGCAGCACGATCACCGACCTCAACGACGCCCAGCTCGGCCTGACCCAGTCCCGGCTGGCGGTCAGTCAGGCCGTCCACAATTTCCTGGTCGCCAAATCGCAGCTGGAACAGACCTTGGGCCAAGACTTCCGCAGCAAATCAGATAATTAGAACGTCATGAATATGAACAAGATTGTCAAGCTGTTGCTTGTCGCGGGAGCCGTCGCAGGGACGATTGGCTGCAGCGGCAGCCGGAAAGGCGCTCCGGCCGGACCTGCGGCCGCGGCGGATTCCGTACAAGCAACGTTGGTCGCGGTGGACACCGCAGTGCTGGAGGATGTCCCCCAGACCGATGTGTACACGTCCACCGTGCAGGCCTTCGCGGTGAACAACATCGCACCCCAGCCGGGCGGCCGGATCGAACGGCTGCGCGCCGAGGTGGGGGATTTCGTCTCCCGCGGCCAGGTGCTGGCCGAGATGAACCGCGTCCAGCTGGACCAGGCCCGGCTCAAGCTGGCGAACGATTCCACGGAATACGGACGGCTGAAGATGCTCTACGACGAAGGCGGTCTGTCGAAATCGGACCTGGATGCCATCGAGATGTCCTATAAGGTGAGCCGTAGCACCTATCGCAATCTGTTGGAAAACACGCTGTTGCGTTCCCCCGTCAGCGGTGTCGTGTCTGCGCGCAACTATGACCGGGGCGACATGTACGCCGGCCAGCCCATCTATGTGGTGCAGCAGATCACGCCCGTGAAACTCCTCGTCGGGATTTCCGAAACCGACTACACGAAGATCCACCGGGGGGATGCGGTCGAAATCACGGCCGACGCCCTGCCCGGGGAGACCTTCTCCGGCAAGGTCAACCGGATCTATCCGACGATCGATCCCGCAACCCACACGGTCTCGACCGAGATCGTGGTCCCGAACGGAGACCGGAGGCTGCGCCCGGGCATGTTTGCCAGGGTGAAGGTGGAATTCGGCACGAACCACAGCGTGACCGTTCCGGATGCTGCGGTCGTGAAACAGCTGGGCTCCGGACAGCGGCAGGGCTTCGTGCTGAACGGAGACAGCACCGTGTCGGTCCGGGTCGTGACGCCCGGCCGCCATTTCGGCACCCGGTACGAGCTTCTGGATGGTCTGCAGGCGGGAGAAGTGGTCGTGACCAAGGGACAGGCTTCGCTGCGGAGCGGATCCCCGGTCCGCTTGTCCGACCGCTAACCAGAAAAGGAATCCGTCATGAGTATCTACAGAACAGCGGTGAACCATCCGGTGACGACGGCCCTGGTGTTCCTGGCCTTCGCCATCTTCGGCATCTTTTCGCTGATCAAGACCTCCGTTTCGCAGTTCCCGGACTTCGATGCCAACGTGGTCATGGTCATGTGTTCCTATCCGGGTGCGAGCGCGTCCGACATCGAGACGAACCTGACGAAGGTGCTTGAAAACTCCCTGAACGCCGTACAGAACCTCAAGGACATGACCTCTCGCTCGCGGGAGAACATCTCCCTGGTGATCCTGGAGTTCAATTACGGAACGGACATCGACGAGGCCTGCAACGACGTGCGGGACAAGCTGGACCTGGTGAGCACCTCCCTGCCCGACGGGGCGTCGATGCCGGTGCTCTTCAAGTTCAGCGCGGAAGACATCCCGATCATGATCCTGTCCGCAACGGCACAGGAGAGCCTTCCGGGGCTCGACGTGATCCTGGACGAGCGGGTCACCACTCCGCTGGCCCGCGTGGACGGGGTGGGCACGGTTTCCGTGAACGGCGCGCCCAAGCGGGAAATCAATGTCTATTGCGACCCTGACAAACTGCAGTCCTACGGACTTTCCGTGGGGGTCATCTCCGGGATCATCGCGGCTGAAAACCGGAACGTGCCCAGCGGCAACATCGACATCGGTTCGAACACATATTCATTGCGGGTCGAAAAAGAATTCGGCGACCCTTCCGAGCTGCTGGACGTGGTCGTGGGCAACTCCGGTGGCAAACTGGTCTATCTCCGGGATGTGGCGACCGTCCATGACGGGGCGCAGGAGCGTCAGCAGGAGGCCTACACGAACGGCACCCGCTCCGCGACCATCGCCATCCAGAAGCAGTCGGGCGCGAATTCCGTGAACACCATCCAGGGCGTGAAGCGGGAACTCAAGAGAATCGGGAAGACGCTTCCTTCCGACATCCGGATCACGACGGTGATCGATTCTTCCGAGAACATCCTGAACTCGATCAATTCCCTGGAGGACACGATCCTGATCACGCTGCTGGTCGTGATGCTGGTCGTGTATGTCTTCCTCGGCCGTTGGCGGGCGACTTTCATCATCGTGCTGTCGATCCCGATCGCCCTGCTGGGCTCGCTGGTGTACCTGTATGCGACGGGCAACACCCTGAACATCATCTCCATGTCCGCCCTTTCCATCGCGATCGGCATGGTGGTGGACGATGCCATCGTGGTGCTGGAGAACGTCTCCACGCATCTGGAACGGGGAGAAAAACCCAGGGAGGCGGCTGTGCACGGCACGGCCGAAGTGGGCATTTCCGTCATCGCCTCCACGCTGACCATGCTCTGCGTGTTCATCCCGCTGACCTTGATCAGCGGGATGGCGGGCATCATGTTCCGCCAGCTGGGCTGGATCGTGAGCATCATCATGATCATCTCCACCACGGCCGCCCTGACCCTGGTCCCGATGCTCTGCTCGCGGATGCTGAGCAACAAGCCCAAGAGCGGGAAACTGCACCGGCTGGTCTTCGACCCGGTCGAGCACGGCCTGGACTCCTTCTCCGATTTCTACGCCCGGATCATCGCCTGGGCCACCCGGCACCGCCTCGCGGTCACGCTGGGGGCGCTGGCCATCTTCCTGGGAGTCATGATCCTTCTGGCCCCGCAGGTCAAGTCGGAATATTTTCCCCATTCCGACCAGGGCCGTCTGAATGTCAGCATCGAACTGCCGGTCAACACCGCACAGTCCGTCACCAAAGCGTTCATCGAACGCTTCTATGCGCAGGTCCTCGGGCAGGTGCCCGAAATCAAGGTCTGCAGCTACAGCTTCGGACAGGCGTCGGCCGACAACACGTGGGGCAGCATGCAGTCGAACGGATCCTACATCATTTCGATGAACATCAATCTGGGTTCCATGAAGAACCGCAAGCGTTCCACGACGGACATTGCCGACTTGCTGCGCAAGGATCTCGCCGCCTGCCCCGAGGTGCGGAAATATTCCATCACGGAAGGGATGGGAGGCATGGGCGGCGCATCGTCGGTCGATGTGGAAGTCTACGGCTACAGCTTCGAGACCACGGATGCCGTGGCGCGCCGGCTGCAGACGGCCATGCTCGCCGATCCCAATTTTGCGCAGGTGACCCTGAGCCGCGATGCATATTCTCCTGAATATCAAGTCGATTTCGACCGAACGAAGCTCGCGCTCAACGGCCTCAACTCCACCACGGCGGCGGCTGCGTTCAGCGCCGCCATGAGCGGGGCGGTCGGTTCCTTCTACCGGGAAGATGGCAACGAGTACGGCATCCGGGTGCGCTACGCCCCCGAATTCCGGACCAGCGTCGAGGACCTGGAGAACATCGTCCTGTACAATGCCGCCGGCAAGGCGATCCGCATCAAGGACTTGGGCGCCATCGTCGAGACCCGGATTCCGCCGACCATCGAACGGAAAAACCGTTCCCGCTACATCACGGTCCGCGGCATCATCGCCCAGGGACATGCCTTGAGCGAAGCCGTCGCCTCGGCGCAGCGGATCATCGACGGAGCGCAGATCCCGAACGAGCTGACCGCCACCATCACCGGTGACTATGAGAACCAGCAGGACATGTTCCGCGACCTGCTCACCCTGATTCTGCTGATCCTGATCCTGGTCTACATGGTCATGGCTTCGCAGTTCGAGTCCTTCATGAGTCCGTTCGTGATCATGTTCTCGATTCCGTTCGCCCTGGTGGGCGTGATCCTGGGATTGTGGATCACGGGCACGCCGCTGGGGGTCATGGCCATGATCGGCATCATCATCCTGCTGGGCATCGTGGTGAAGAACGGCATCGTGCTGATCGACTACACGATCTTGATGCGCGAGCGGGGGATGAGCATCGTCGAGGCCTCCGTGACCGCGGCCCGCAGCCGGTTCCGCCCGATCCTGATGACCACGCTGACCACCGTGCTCGGCATGCTCCCGATGGCGCTCGGCCGCGGAGAGGGTTCCGAGATGTGGCGTTCGCTGGGCATGACGGTCTGCTGGGGACTTTCGATCTCCACCCTGGTCACCCTGGTCCTGATTCCGGTCGTCTATTGTGCCTTCGCCACCGGCCAGGAAAGCCGCAGGAAGCGCAAAGCCTCGAAACTGTCTGAACATTCTGCATCATGAAAGCGATCTTCATTGCCTACAACCAGGCCTTCGGGGACGAGATCCTCGACCTGCTTGCCGCGGAAGGCCAGCGGGGCTTCACCCAGTGGCGCGACATCCAGGGATGCGGCCACGAAAGCGGGGAACCCCACATGGGGAGCCACGCCTGGCCGACCATGAACTACGGCCTGCTGACGATCGTGCCGGACGACAAGGCGGACCGGATTCTGGACCGTCTCCGGGAGAAGGATGCCGCGTACCCGGACCTGGGGCTGCGGGCCTTCTCCTGGGCCGTCGAGCGGACGGTCTAGGGGTGTTGGCGATCTGCCGAATTTTCTTATCTTTGTGTCTGGAACGGAAATTGCTATTTTCCGTCCCGGATGAAGCAACAATTTCAAACACCCAAGAATATGGAAAAGATCGCAACGAACGCGAATTTCGCGGAAATGCTGGCGGACAGCAGGCCTGTCATGGTGGATTTTTGGGCGACCTGGTGCGGCCCCTGCCGTGCGCTCGCCCCCACCGTCGAAGAAGTCGCACAGGAATATGACGGCAAGGCCGTCGTGGCCAAATGCAATGTGGACGAGAGCGATGAAATCGCTATGAAATATTCGATCCGCAACATCCCGACCCTGCTCTTCTTCAAGGGCGGACAGGTCGTGGACAAGCTGGTCGGCAATGTGCCGAAGTCGGAAATCACGGCGAAGCTGGACGCATTGCTCTAATATGATTCACCCGGAATTAATTCATTACTGTCATGAAAAAAATGATGTTGACGGCGGCCGCCGCGATTGCGGCGCTGGCCATGAGCTTCTCCGCTGAAGCTCAAATCCTGGAGCGGACGACCTTCGGCCTCCAGGCGGGACTGACCTCTTCCAGCGCGAGCTTGAAAGAACTGTCCACGAAATCCATTTCACGCTACCATGCGGGCGGCTTCGTTCAGATTCCGCTCACGGCGGGCTTCTCCCTCCAGCCGGGTCTCCTGTACCAGGTGAAGGGTGCTGCCATGGACACCTTCAAGGACCAGTCCCTGGCCAACAGCTTCGAGTCCCTCGAGACCGAGGTCGGCTATGTGGAAGTCCCGTTCCAGATCCAGTGGGGGCCGGACCTGGTCGCGTTCAGACCCTATGTCTTCGCAGAGCCTTTCCTGGGCTATGCGGTGGCCACCAACAGCGAAGGGAAGTCGAAGTTGAGCATCTCCTCCAGCAACAAGCGTCTGAAGGAGTCCGGCCTTTCCCGTTGGGAATACGGTCTCGGGCTGGGCGCCGGCATCGAGGTCTGGAAACTCCAGGTGTCCGCCCGGTATTTCTGGAATTTCGGATCCTTGTATGCGGGTGGACAGTCCACGGCGGATGCCACCAAAGGCGTGACCGAAGCGGTGAAGACGGCCTTCAAGGAGAAGAAGAGCTTCAACGGCATCATGTTGACGCTGGGGTTCAAATTCTAGGCGGTTGACGTTCTATGTCGGCTGAGCGAAAAATCGTAATCTACTGTTCTTCCAGCTACGACATCAGCCCAGAATACATGCAGACTGCGCGGGATTTGACCCGCGCACTTTGTTCTTTGGGCTACACCCTGGTTTCGGGGGGAGCCATCAAGGGGATGATGGGGGCCGTGGCGGACGAGGTCGCCCGCTGCGGCGGGCATCACATCGGGGTGCTGCCGCGCTTCATGGATGAATATCGCTTCCCGGGGCTGGACGCACTGGTCTGGACGGACACCATGGATGAGCGCAAGGAACGGATGCGGGATGGCACCTGCGCGGCCGTCGCGCTGCCGGGTGGCATCGGGACCCTGGACGAACTGATCGGGACCCTGACCCTCGCGAAGCTCGGCAAGTACGGGGGCACGATCTACGCACTGAACACCAACGGCTTCTATGAACCGTTGAAAGCCCTGCTGGACCACTATGTCGCCCAGGGGATGCTGGATGTCATCTCCCGGAAACTGATCGCCTTCCCGGACACCGTGGACGCCCTCGTGGGCGACCTGAATTGATGCGGGATGACACTCGATGCCATTAAAACCTTTCTGGGGAGCGACTGGACCCGGACCGAAGACCTGATCCGGTCTTCGCTCCGGAGCGACATCGATCTGCTGAACAAGACGAACGAGGAGATCCTTTCCCATTCCGGAAAGCAGCTGCGTCCCCTGCTCGCCCTGTTGGTCGCGCGCGCCTGCGCCGGCGGTGCCGTCTCCGAGGACAGCATCCGCTTCGCCGCCGCTTCCGAGCTGCTGCACAACGCGACCCTGCTGCACGACGACGTGGCGGATTCAAGTCCGAAACGGCGCGGCGTCCCCACGGTGATGTCGCTTCTGGGCGGACGCGCCTCCGTGCTGATCGGCGATTACTGGCTCGTGAAAGCCGTTTCCAACATCCTGGCCGGATCCCCGGACCACATCGAAGTCGTCCGGATCTTCGCACAGACCCTCAACCTCCTGGCGGAGGGGGAGATGCTCCAGTTGCAGAAGGCGGAGTCCGGAGACACGGACGAGGCGGACTACCTGCGGATCATCTACAGCAAGACGGCCTCGCTTTTCGAGACGGCGGCGGTCTCGGCGTCCATTTCCGTCGGGGCGCCGAAGGCCATGCGGGCCGCCGCCCGGGACTATGCGGTGAACCTCGGTCTCGCCTTCCAGGTCAAGGACGACATTTTCGACTATTCGGGCAGTTCCTCCATCGGCAAGCCGGTGGGGATCGACCTGGACGAGCAGAAGATCACGCTGCCGCTGCTGGGCGCCCTGGCACGGGCGGATGCCGCGACAGCCGCCGCCGTCCGGGGCAAGATCGTGCATATTCACGAAAACAAGGCCTACAAGGCCGAGATTGCGGATTTCGTGCGGGAGAACGGCGGAATTGAATATGCGACGGTGCGGCTGGGCGACTACGTCCGCCGGGCGGTGCAGGCCCTCGAAATATTTCCGGAATCCCCGGAAAAGCGTTATCTTGTACAAATTGCGGAATTCACCGCAGACCGGAACGTATGACGCTTGCTGAAATCAAGGGGAACCAGGAACTGGTGAAGGTGCTTGGGGAGATGGCCGGAAGCGGCCGGGTCCCGCATGCCCTGCTGTTCTACGAGAACGATGGCTGTGGTGCCTTCGCCCTCGTGCAGGCCTTCCTGGATGCCTTGTTCGGCCACGACCACAAGGTCGCGTCCCTGATCCATCCCGACGTGCACTACGTCTATCCGATCGTGGGCGGGACCAGCGCCGCACACGAACTGCCGAAGGTCACGTCGGAATCGTTTCTGGACAAGTTCCGGAAAATGGCGGTGGAGAATCCCTATTTCACGGAGGACGACTACAACACGGCCCTCGGCTTCGAAAAGAAGAGCACCGTCATTTCGGTCGGGGAGGCGCGGGTCATGTTGAGCAAGCTGGCGCTGACGCCCGTGGAGGGCGGCTGGAACGCCCTGGTCGTCTACCTGCCCGAGAAGATGAACGCCGCAGCGGCCAACACCTTGCTGAAGGTGCTGGAAGAACCTTCGGAGCGGGTGGTCTTCCTGCTGATCACGCATGCGTCCGAGAAAGTGCTTCCGACCATCACTTCCCGCTGCCAGGGGTTGCGCGTGCTGCCCTGGTCCCGGGAAGAGATCGAGCAGGTGCTCGTCGGCTCGCTCGGAAGAACGGCCGGAGAGGCGCACCTGGCGGCGCTGGCGGCGGGCGGAAGCGTCGGGAAGGCCTTGCACTTTCTTTCGGAGCGGGAGGATTGGAAAGCGCAGGCGGAATTATTCATGAACCTCATGCATGCGCTGGTGGCCAAAGACTTGCTCTCCGTCCTGGCGTACGGGGATGCGATGGCTGCGCTGCCGTCGCGTGAAAAACAGAAAGCTTTTTGTAAATTTGCGGGAGAGAACCTTCGCAAGATATTCCTCCTCCAGCAGGGACTGCCTGCGCTGGCCGGAATATCTCACGCCGAATTGCCCTTCTACCAGTCGATGGCGTCGGCCTGCCGGAAGAGCTTCCCGCGGAGGGCGATGACCGTTCTCGACCGGACGCAGATGCTGATCGACCGGAATGTAAACCAGAAGATTCTGTTCTGCGATCTGGTGAACCGCTTGTATGGACTGCAATGATGATGGACAATACGGCCAACGAAAGCATAAAATTCGATTGCAACCGCGGTTGCACGGTCTCGGTGGATGCCACCGGGGAATTCGAATGCAGCTACCGGCAGGGATGCTGCAAACTGAGGGACTACAACTGGCTCAAGGGAGTCACGCAGGATCAGTACAAAGACCTGTTCGAGGTCCGTTTCAAGAACACCCGGAAGGGATTCTATGTCAACGCATCCGGACAGGGGATCCGGATGGGGGATCTGGTGGTCGTGGAAGCGGTCAACGGCCACGATCTCGGGATCGTGACGCTGGAAGGGCCGGTGGTGGCACGCCAGCTGAAGTGCAAGCACGTGGATCCGGCCTCGACCCCGCTCAAGAAAATCTACCGGAAGGCGAAGCCGCAGGACATCCTCAAGTGGCAGGAGGCCATCGCCCGTGAGCAAGAGACGATGATCCAGTCCCGCAAGTTCGCTGCAGAACTGGGGCTGGACATGAAGATCGGGGATGTTGAGTTCCAGGGGGACGGGACCAAGGCGATTTTCTACTACATCGCCGCCTCGCGGGTGGATTTCCGTCAGCTCATCAAGGTGTTCGCGGAGGAATTCCGGATCCGGATCGAAATGAAGCAGATCGGCGCACGCCAGGAGGCCGGCCTGATCGGCGGCCTGGGGGTCTGCGGACGGGAGCTCTGCTGCGCCAACCACATCACGAATTTCCAGTCCATCTCCACTTCCGCCGCCCGCACGCAGGACCTTTCGCTGAATCCCCAGAAACTGGCCGGGCAGTGCGGCAAGCTCAAGTGCTGCCTAAACTACGAGGTGTCGAACTACCTGGATGCGCAGTCCCACATTCCGAAGGTGACGGAACCGCTTGAATTCCAGGACGGTCCTGCCTATCTCGTGAAGACGGACATCCTGCAGGAAGTGATGTATTTCTCCTACGAGAAAGGGTCGCTTTCGAATCTCTATCCGCTTGCGGCTTCCGAAGTCCGGGAAATCATCATGATGAACCGGAACGGGGAAAAGCCCGAGTCGCTGAAGACGGAACCGGAGCCTGCGGGACCGCAGTTCGTGTCCGCCGTCGGGGACGACAGCATCAGCCGTTTCGACAAGCCGAAGCGGAAGAACCGCAAGGGGCGGAACGAGCGGAACAACCGCCGGAACGGAAAGCCTCGCCAGGGCGGTCCGGGCGGCAATCCGGCGCAGAGTTGATGCGGCGGGCATCGGTC
>CABTXO010000032.1 GCA_902488725.1 uncultured Bacteroidales bacterium | reverse complement strand
GCAGAACCAGCAGAACCAGCAGAACCAGCAGAACCAGCAGAACCAGCAGAACCAGCAGAACCAGCAGGATCAGCAGAACCAGCAGGATCAGCCCCGGCCGCAGCAGGGCCAGGGCGAGGCGCGCATCTCCCCGCAGCAGGCCCAGCAGATGCTGAACGCCATGCAGGCCCGGGAGAAAGAGACCCAGGACAAGGTGAACAAGGAAAAGGCCGCCGCCCTGAAGTCACGGCAGAAAGAAAAGAATTGGTAGCTGTCCTTTTGGATGGAGGAATGAATATGAAAAAATTGTTGTACACAACGGTCTTGTCTCTTTCCGTCCTCTGGACGGCGGCCGCCCAGAACACCATCCGGGTGGAGGCTCCGAATGTCGTGGCGGTGGACGAGCAGTTCAACGTGACGTTCATCATCGAGGGAGAGAAGAGCCCGTCCAATTTTTCCTGGTCGGCCGGCAACAATTTCCAGCTGGTCTGGGGGCCGCAGAAGGGCACTTCTTCCTACACCCAGATCATCAACGGCAAGCGGTCATCTTCCCGCCAGACGACCTACACCTACATCCTGATGCCCAAGGGCACCGGTACCTTCTCGATGCCCGCCGCCACCGCCACCCCCCTGATTCTGCAACATCAGTTTGGCATAGATGTAATTTTCTTTCGCCGCCAGATCCCCGGGATTCCGAAGCAGCGACTGCTTGTACGCTTCGACCGCCCCTTGCCAGTCCTTCTTCTGCACGGCGACATTGCCGAGGTTGAAGAAATAATCCGAGGCCTCCGGACGCAGGGCGGCCCGCTCCTTCACCCGACCGAGCTGCTGCGCGGCCTCCTCGTAATTCTTCTGCCGGTAAAGGGCGGAAGCCAGGTCGTACGCCGCCGCAAAGGAGGTGCTGTCCTTCACCAGCGCCCGCCGGTAGTCGATTTCAGCCTTCTGCCAGTTCTCCTTGCGGAACTGGCGGTTGCCCGCGCGCACCTCGCGCCGGTCCGCCTGGGCATGCAGGCTCCCGCATGCGAGGGCCAGCCCCAGGGAGAGCAGGGAATATGCAAGCATCTTTCTCATGGCTCCGCTTCAAAAATTCTTCTGCGCGACTTCCGTTCGCCGAGCAGCATCTCCAGCACGAAGAGGGCGAGCGCAATGGCGAAGAAGTACATGTACTGTTCGTCATATTCCTCGAACACGACGGAATTGAACTCTTCGTCCTCCATCTTCTTGATCTCGTCGATGATGGGATTCAGGCCGAACTCGTCGTTGCCGGCATGCACGTAGGCTCCCCCGCCTGCACGGGCGATCTGCTTGAGAGCCGCTTCGTCCAGCCGGGAAACCACGATCTTGCCCTCCTTGTCCTTCAGCAGGTCCCCGTTCAGGGGGATGGGCTGGCCGTCGGGCGAACCGATGCCGATCGTGTACACCTTCGCTCCGGCATCCGCCGCATCCTTCGCCGCGGCCACGGCATCATCCTCATGGTTCTCCCCGTCCGTGATCACGATGATGGCCCGGCTGTGCTCGCTCTGGGCGCTGAAACTCTTGACCGCGGTGTGGATCGCATCCCCGATCGCCGTGCCCTGGATGGGAATGGACGTGGTGGAGATGGAGTTGAGAAACATCTTTGCGCTGAGGTAGTCGGTGGTGATCGGAAGCTGGACGAAGGAGGTGCCCGCGAAGATCACGAGCCCGATCCGGTCGTGCTGCAGCTTGTCCGTGATCCGGGAGATGGCGAGCTTGGCGCGCTCCAGCCGGTTCGGAGAATAGTCTTCGGCGAGCATGGAGTTCGAGACGTCCAGCACGATCATGATCTCGGCCCCCTGCGTGCGGTGTTCCTTGAGCTTGGCGCCGATCTGCGGCCGGGCCAGACCGATCACGAAAAAGAAGAAAGCCAGCGAAAAGAGGATCAGCCGGCCCCAGGCCTTTCCTTTCGACCAGGAAGGCATCAGTTCGCGGATCAGCCGCTCGTCACCGAATTTACGCAGCCGGCCCCGGCGCATCCAGAGCATCACCCCGAACAACACGTAGAAGCACGGGATGAGCAGCAGGAGCAGCAGGAAATGGGATTTCGCAAACAGAATCATGGCAATCTCCTCAACACAAACAGGTTCAACAGCAGCTCCAGCAGGAGACAGAACAGCGCAATCAAGGCGTAGGTCCCGAACAGTTCCTGATACACCGGGAAGCTGTCGATGGTGGTGCGGGCCTTTTCCATCTTGCCGATTTCCCCGTAGATCTCCGTAAGCTTGGTGTTGTCCGTCGCCCGGAAATAGCGTCCGCCCGTGGTTGCGGCGATGTTGGTCAGCAGCTGCTCGTCGATCTCGACTTTCTGCTTCTGGATGTCCACGCCCCAGGGCGTCATGACCGGATAGGGAGCTTCCCCGTTGGCGCCCACCCCGATCGTATAGACGCGGATGCCGTAGTTCTTGGCGATTTCGGCGGCGGTCTCCGGGGCGATCTCACCCGTGTTGTTGACGCCGTCCGTCAGCAGGATGATCACCCGGCTCTTGGCGTCGGAGTCCTTCATGCGGGCGATCGCCGTGGCCAGGCCGTTGCCGATCGCAGTGCCGTCCTCGATGAGGTCGGTCGAAATTTCCTTCATCAGGTTGATCAGCGTCGCCCGGTCCGTGGTGAGCGGGCACTGGGTGTAGCTTTCCCCGGCGAAGACTACGATCCCCATCCGGTCCGTCGGCCGCTGGGAGATGAACTCGATCGCGATGTCCTTCGCCGCGCTGATCCGGTCCGGCGTGAAGTCGCGGGCCAGCATGCTGGTGGACACGTCCATCGCCAGCACGATGTCGATCCCCTCCGTGTCGACCCGTTCCACTTTGGTGGAGGAACGGGGCCGGGCGATTGCGATGACGATCATGGACAGGGCGAGCGTGCGCAGAACAAAAGGAATATGCCGGAGCACGGACAGGACCGTGTTGCGATGGAGCTTCCAGGGAGTGACCGTGGACACGCGCAGGTGAGGTCTGCGTTCCTTCAGTTCCAGATAGAGGTGGTGGAGGACCAAAAGCGCCGGCACGGCCAGCAGCCAGAGGAGCATGGGATATTCGAAATACATTACACGGTCCCTCCTGCTTCTTTTTCCTTCTCTTCCGCAAGCTGGCGCTGGTACGTCGTGGTCACGAAGCGCACGGCGGCAGGCAGGGCGGCCGCGTTCTCCGTGTCGGTGGCATAGGCCTTCGCGAACTTCACGAAATCCGCGGTTTCGAAGAGGGTCTTCACCTCCGCGTACAGGTCGGCGGGCAGCTCGACTTCCCGCAGGTCCGTGAAGATTTCGGCGGTGGTCATCTCCTGCGCATCGATGCCGTAGCGGGCTTCCATGTATTCCCGCAAGGCATCCGTGATGCCGGAGTAGTACTGCTTCTGCTTTTCAGGGGCCCAGAACTGGTTGCCGCGGTACCGGTCGAGTTTCCGCAGGGCGACCACGTGGGGCGGGTCCTGCTGCGCGGCGGCAGCCTTGCGCTTCCGTCCGGAGCGAATCAGCGCCCAGACCAGGATGCCGAGCACGGCAAGCCCCCAGACACCCAGCAGGTAGGGCAGCAGTTCCAGAAAGGTCAGCGGGTACTTGATCTGTCCTTTGATGTCATGGATCTGATAGGTGGCCGTGTCCACGGGCATCGTCCGCACGTCGAGGGACTGCGGATTGAACAGCAGGGTGTCCACGCGGTCCGCGCCCGAGGATCGGACCACCGACAGCGGCAAGAGTTCGTACTGCCCCGCATCGAAGGAGGTGATCACCAGACTCGCATCGATATCGTAGACTTTGGGGGTGCGCTTGGCACCCTGGACCCGGACGGTGTCCAGCACCCAGGGACGGACGATCTCCACGCCCGGCATGAAGCCCTTGGAGAAATCCGGGAAGGCGAACTGCGTCCCTTCGCGGACGTTCTTCAGGTGGAAGCCGTAGCGGAACTGGTCGGCGACGAGCGCCGAATCCCGAGGCTGCAGCGGCTCCAGAAAGGAGTCCTCCATCCGGATCAGCAACCCCCGGGCCGGAGCCGCGGAGTCGGCCGGCTGGGCCGCGGCCGTCGCGGACAGCAGACAGAGCCACAGGAATATTCCCACACGCAACATTCTCATCGCTTTGCAAAAAACGCCATCAGACCTTTGACGTAGTCGTCGTTCGTGGCGATGTCCGCCGAATCGATCTGATGCCGGTTGAACAATTTCTTCTCCTGGTCCGCCACCTTGCCGAACCATCGGGCATACTCCGCCCGCATCTTCCGGCTGCCCGTGTCCACCCAGGCGGCCGCGCCGGTCTCGGAGTCCTTCACATGCACGATACCGACCGCCGGCAGGGACTGCTCACGCGGATCGTGGACCTTGATGACCGAGACATCGTGCCGGTTGCGGGCGACCTTCAGCGCCTCTTCGTACCGGGGAACGCCGTCCGCATCCACGTCCAGCATGTCGGAGAGCACGAAGGCCGTGCATTTCTTCTTCAAGGCGTTCGTCAGATAACGCAGGGCCTCCCCCACGTCCGTTCCGTTGTGCGCGGGCTTCAGTTCGATAATCTCCCGGATGATGTGCAGCAGGTGGCTGCGGCCCTTCTTCGGCGGGATGAAGTGTTCCACCCGGTCGCTGAAGAACAGGGCGCCGACCTTGTCGTTGTTCAGGATCGCCGAATAGGAAAGGACCGCCGCGATCTCCGCGATCAAGTCCCGCTTCGTCTGTTCTGCGGTGCCGAACAAACCGGAACGGCTGATGTCGATCAACAGCATCACGGTCAATTCCCGTTCCTCCTCGTAGACTTTCACGTACGGGGCCCGGAGGCGTGCGGTGACATTCCAGTCCATGGAGCGGACATCGTCCCCGTACTGGTACTCCCGCACCTCGCTGAACGCCATCCCGCGGCCCTTGAAGGCACTATGGTACTCTCCCGCAAAGATCTGGCGGGAGAGCGCCTTGGTGCGGATCTCGATCTTCCGGATCTTGCGGAGAAGTTCTTGGGTGGAGGTACTGGACGGCATAGGCTTACGGGACCATCACGGCATTGATGACTTCGGCGATGATCTGCTCGGAGGTGACGTTCTCCGCCTCGGCCTCGTAGGTCAGGCCGATCCGATGCCGGAGCACTTCGTTGCAGACCGCACGCACGTCTTCGGGGATCACATAGCCCCTGCGCTTGATGAAGGCATAGGCCTTGGAGGCCAGGGCCAGCGAGATGCTGGCACGCGGCGAGGCGCCGAACGAAATCAGGTCCGCCAGTTTGCCGAGGCCGTAGTCCGCCGGCGTGCGGGTGGCGTAGACGATGTCCACGATGTAGCGCTCGATCTTCTCGTCCATGTACACGTCCCGGACGACCCTCCGGGCGCGGAGGATGTCCTCCGGCTTCACGACCGGGTTCGCTTTCGGGAATTCCCCCTGGTTGTTCATCCGGATGATCAGTTTCTCCTCTTCTTTCTTGGGATAGCCCACCACGACCTTCAGCATGAACCGGTCCACTTGCGCTTCGGGCAGCGGGTAGGTCCCTTCCTGCTCGATCGGGTTCTGTGTCGCCATCACCAGGAACGGCTCCGGCAGCTTGTACGTCTCGTCACCGATGGTCACCTGCCGCTCCTGCATGGCCTCCAGCAGGGCGGACTGTACCTTCGCCGGGGCGCGGTTGATTTCGTCCGCCAGCACGAAGTTGGCGAAGATCGGGCCCTTGTGGACCTCGAACGCACCGCCTTTCTGGGAATAGATCAGGGTGCCGGTCACGTCCGCCGGCAGCAGGTCGGGGGTGAACTGGATGCGGCTGAACTTCGCAGCGATCGTCTGGGACAGCGTGCTGATGGCCAGTGTCTTGGCCAGTCCGGGGACGCCTTCCAGAAGGATGTGCCCGTTGGCCAGCAGGCCGATCAGCAGATTCTCCACCAGCTGCTTCTGGCCGACGATCACCTTCCCCATCTCCAGGGTCAGCATGTCCACGAAGGCACTTTCCTGTTGGATGCGGTCGTTCAGTTCTTTGATGTTAACGCTCTCCATGTGTTATTTTTTTAATATTTTTGTATGCATCAATTTTGTATGCATCAATCCTTTGTCGCCATGCGTTACAAGGTCACCCTTTCCTATGACGGATCCGCCTTCTCGGGATGGCAGATTCAATGCGATGAAACCACCGTCCAGAAGTGCCTGCAGCAAGCGCTCCAGACCCTCCTGAAAGAGGAAATCTCGGTCACGGGCGCCGGACGGACGGATTCGAAAGTCCATGCAGTCGGATACGTGGCCCATTTCGACGCGTCCGCCGCCGACCTTGACACAGCGACGGTAGGCTACAAATTAAATGCCATCCTCCCCCCTGAAATCAAGGTTCACAGCCTGGTTCCGGCGGCTCCGGAGTTCCATGCCCGCTTCGATGCGAAGGTGCGCGAGTACAAGTACTTCATCCATCGGCGGAAAGACCCGTTCATGAACGCCTATTCCTGGCTCTACACTTTTCCGTTGGATGTGCAGGCCATGAATTCCGCCGCCCGGATGCTGCTCGGCGAACACGATTTCAGCTGCTTCGAGAAGGTCGGCTCCGACAACAAGACTTCCCTGTGCAAGGTGATCTTCGCCCATTGGGACTGGTGGGAGCCGGACCATGTCCGCATGCTCGGCTATCCCGCAGAGCCCGAGACCTACCTGGTCTTCACCGTCCGTGCCAACCGCTTCCTCCGGAACATGGTCCGCGCGATGGTCGGGACCCTCCTCGAAATCGGCCGCGGCAAGCAACCACCCGACCGGATCCGGACCTTGCTGGACGGCGGCACCCGCTCCGATGCCGGTGAATCCGTTCCCGGCCATGCCCTCTTCCTGTCGAAAATCCATTATTGAATATGCAGATGGAACGCGAAAAAAGAATCTACCGGGTCACGATCGCCGGCAGCCTGATCAACACCCTGCTGCTGACCTTCAAGTTCGTCGCCGGCATCTTGGGCGGCTCGGCCGCCATGATTGCCGATGCCGTGCACTCCCTGTCCGACTTCCTGACGGACCTGGTGGTGCTCGCCTTCCTGAAACTCAGTTCCAAGCCGCAGGACAAGGACCACGACTACGGCCACGGCAAATTCGAGACCCTGGCCACCGTGATCATCGGGCTGGCCCTCCTTGCGGTCGGTGCCATGATCTTCTACAAGAGCCTGCTCCGGATCCTCTCCTGGCTGCACGGGGAGCAGCTGGCCGCTCCGGGCATGATTGCCCTGGTGGCCGCCCTGGTCAGCATCGTCCTGAAGGAATGGGCCTACCGCTTCACGGTGAAAGTTGGGAAGGAGGTGAACTCGCAGGCCGTGATTGCCAATGCCTGGCACCACCGCAGCGACGCCCTGTCGTCCATCGCGACCGGCGTCGGCATCGGGGGCGCCATCCTGCTCGGGCAGAAGTGGACCGTGCTGGATCCGCTTGCAGCCCTGATTGTCAGCATCTTCATCTTCAAGCTAGCCTTGAACCTGGTCCGGAACGCGGGGGAAGACCTGATGGAGCAGAGCCTGCCGGACGAGGTGGAAAACGAGATTCTCAAGATCGTGGAGAGCGAGCCGGAGGTCAGCGGAATCCACAACCTCCGGACCCGCCGCATCGGCAGCCGGTACGCCATCGAAATGCACGTCCGGATGAACGGATCCATCTCCCTGTACGAGGCGCACCACCACGCCAGCGACATCGAGGAACGCCTCCGGAAGGAATTCGGCCCCCAGACCCACGTCGCCATCCACACCGAGCCCCTCAAGATCGACGGAGAGTACCGCAACCCCTCCGCCTGACCCTCCCGCCTGAAAAGCCTGAAAAGCCGGGGAATTTGCGCAAAAAACCGAAAAAATGCGTAACTTTGCAAGTTATTTGCATGGAATATGCAGGAACAAGCAGGAATGTATCGGAATGGAATATATTTAAACTGACAAGATATGCTTTTCAATCTTCTCCAGACAGGGATCGAATCCGCCGCACGGATGGCGGCAGATTCCGCTGCGGCCCTCGGTGCCGCGACGGGTGCCCCGCAGCAGGCCGAGCAGAGTTTCTCGCTGATCCAGATGGCCGCGAAGGGCGGCTGGCTGATGATCGTGCTGGCCCTCCTTTCGGTGATCGCCATCTACATCTTCGGCAAGAAATGGTGGATGATCCACAAGGCGGCGCAGATCGACCACAACTTCATGCGGGACATCCGGGATTATATTCATGAAGGGAAGGTGAAGTCCGCGCTGGGTCTGTGCGAGAAGTACGATTCTCCGGTGGCACGGCTGGTCGAGAAAGGCATCGAGCGGATCGGCCGTCCGCTCTCGGACATCCAGACAGCGGTCGAGAACATGGGCAACGTCGAGGTCGCCCGGCTGGAAAAAGGCCTGTCCGGCCTGGCCAGCATTGCGGGCGGCGCGCCGATGATCGGATTCCTCGGGACGGTGCTCGGCATGGTGCAGGCCTTCTTCAACATGTCCAACGCGGGCAACAACATCGACATCACCCTGCTGTCGAGCGGCATCTACACGGCCATGATCACGACCGTGGGCGGTTTGATCGTCGGCATTCTGGCCTACTTCGGGTACAACTACTTGACCTCCCGGATCTCCGACATCGTGTTCAAGATGGAAAGCACTACAATTGATTTCATGGACCTGCTGCACGAGCCGGCCGACAACGAAGAGGAGAAATAGACCATGGCATTCAAGAGAACAACAAAGGTGAAGTCGGACATGGCGATGTCGTCGATGACGGACCTGGTGTTCCTGCTGCTGATCTTCTTCCTGATCACCTCGACCCTGGTCAATCCGAACGCGCTGAAGCTCCTGCTTCCCAAGAGCACGGGACAGGTGTCCGCCAAGGCGACCGTCAGCGTCTCGGTCAAAGACTGGGGCAACGACCTGTACACCTACCACCTCAACGGCAGCGAAACCCCGACCCAGTTCTCCGACTTGGAGGACGGTCTGGTGGGGCTGCTCCAGACGGAGGAGGATCCGACGTTCTCCATCTACTCGGACGAGAGCGTCCCCATCAAGGAAGTGGTCGCGATCATGAACATCGCCAAACGGAACCATTACAAAGTAATCCTGGCCACACAGCCGGAATAGCCGATGAAAGAATACCTGCGTGAACGAGCGAAAGAGGCGCGCACCGCCAGGGTCACGGGGATCGTCCTGACGATCGCCGTGCATGTGCTGGCCTGCCTGCTCTTCGTGTTCACCGGGCTGACATATCTCTATCCGCCCCCGCAGGAGCAGACCTTCCTGATTGATTTTTCGGAGGAGGAACAGCCGCGGGTCCAGCCGATCCGCACCGGCCGGCAACCCCAGGCGGAAAACGTGGACCGGACCAAGCCCGTCGAACTGGTCCAGCGGTCACAATCCCCGGTCCGGTCGGAGAAGCCGAACAAGACTGCCGAAACGAAGCCGGATGCCTTCGGGGACGTGGACGTCCCCGCTCCGAAGGAGGAGGTGAACAAGAACGCCCTCTTCCCCGGCATGGGCAAGAAGGACTCCTCTCTGGCGCCGCACGGCGCGAAGGATCCCCGGGCGGAATACAAACCGGGCCAGCCGACGGGCAACACCTCGGTCGGGAAGACCGACGGATCCGCCAACGCACACCTGAAGGGGCGCAACACCCTGGGCACCCTCCCCAAGCCTTCCTATTTTGTCCAGCAGGACGGGATCGTGGTCGTGGACATCTGGGTGGACAACTATGGAAACGTTCAGAAGGCCGTCGCCGGCGGCGCAGGCACGACGGTCGCGGACAAGACATTGTGGGCTGCCGCGCGAGCAGCGGCCATGAAAGCGCATTTCAACCAGAGCGCGGACGCTCCGGCATTGCAACAAGGGACAATCACTTACATATTCAAACTCAATTAATTTTAATTTAGCATGGCGTGAGCCACATTTAATCATGGAAGAAATCGTAAACGGTGGACAAGACCACCAGGAAGTGCGTAGCGATTACGCACAGGAAGAACCCCCCAAGACCGGCTATTCATCAGAAGGCAGGAAACTCAGACCCAGGAGAAAAGTTTCTCCGGTCGCATCTTCGACCGACGAGGGAGAACACAGGCCCTACAGCAGGAACTATCGCGAAGAAGGACACGAACGCGGCTACGGCGAGCGTCGCAGCTTCGATCGTGAGGGCCGTCCGAGCTACGGACCCCGCAGAAGCTACGGCGACCGCCCGAGCTACGGAGAAAGGCGCAG